>JAISNB010000013.1 GCA_031276435.1 Burkholderiaceae bacterium
GCAGTGCCATCCAACGCAACGCACACAGAGGGGCGCATGAGAGAAGCGGCAAGGCACAAGGGCCGAAACCACCACCAACCATCCATCCCGTCAACTTGCAAGGAGCAAGATATGCTAAATGGCAACGCACCCGAAATAAATTCCGGAAGTTCTGGACTTTATTCTGACTCATGGTATAATGGCAATCAGCAATCAGCAATCAGCAATCAGCAATCAGCAATCAGCAATCAGCAATCAGCAATCAGCAATCAGCAATCAGCAATCAGCAAAAAATTTCAAAAATTGCGCTGAGCGCAATTTTGGGTTTTAGTCTCTTCAGCGCAACGGCAAGCATTGCGCAAGCCCAAATCCACGGGATAAAGACGGATGCCAACACAGGTTATACCGGACTTTTTACCATTACACCCCCGGCCGCGCCGGTCGGCACGTTCCACGCTCCCACTGCCATAAATATTGTCGACCTGAATACCCAGGCCAAACTGACATGGGTCGATGCGCTGGCCGTCAACAGCAAGGGCGACTTGTTTGCCTACGATAATTCCACACACTATTCAGGCAGAGCCAGCAGCACCACGCAACTGATCCGCATCAATAAAAGCACAGGAGAGGCCCAACCCATTGGCTCCGCATGGGGTCCTCCCGCCTATATTGCTGGCGCTGCTTTTGATGCAAATGACAATCTTTGGATTGTGAATACTGCCAACTACACGTTACGGCAAATCAATCCCGCTGACGGCAGCACCATCGGGGCATCCATATCCATCACAGGTTTTACCGCACATGCCCTAGAATCTTCGGAAGCTGTGGATATCGTATTCGACAGTGACAACAAAGCCTATCTTTCTGTGGATTATTCGATTTATTCGCTGAATGTGGCAACCGGAGCGGCCAGTTTGCTGTATACCTTTCCCCTCCCCAGCCCCCTGGTAACACCACCAAATGCTAATCCCCTGTTGGGCGGAATGGCTTTTGATAACAACGGGGGATTCTGGTTGAGTCAGCACAGGAATCTAGACCGCATTGTTTACAGCGCCGACATCAGTTCTACTGCCCTGGCTGCCGCGCACAACGCCGTGATGGATTTGTCTGGAGACACTGGAGTGCTCAACTCCGGCCCCACGGATTTGGCGTCCTGGCCCTTTGTGCTCCCAACATCCGTGCCGGCCAATAACCCCGTTGCCTTGATTGGTTTGGCTTTTGGTGTTATTGGTGCTGGCGGGATGATGCTGCGCCGCAGGCGCAAACAGGCGCGGTAAAACGGCAGAATCGCGCGCGGGAAAGCCGCTACCTGTTCAAAAGCCACTTCTCCCGGAGTGGCTTTTTTGTGGATTTCACTTGGGCGACATTCTTTCTGTTCGCGCTGCGCGGAAAAATCCCCCCTCACCCTGACCCTCTCCCCAAGGGGCGAGGGCAATGAAGAGAAGTGCGCCCTCGCTTCCTCGTCGTCATTGCGAAGGGCTTTAGCCCCGTAGCAATCCATGCGGGTTTTGGGCCGTGCCCTTTCTGTTTGCGTTGCATGGAAAATCCTCCTCACCCTGCCCTCTCCGACCTCTCCCCATCCCTCCCCAAAGGGGAGAGTGCAATATGCTCCCCTCTCCACTTGTGGAGAGGACGGGGGGTGAGGATGGGGGAAAGGGGAAAATAATAGAGAGGGAGTGGCAGTTCTTAGACTCCCTCACCCTGATGGGGAAGAGGGAAAATAATGAAGAGGGCGAGAATAATGTTTAAATTCCCTCCCCCTGTAGGGGGAGGGTTAGGGAGAGGGACATTCCCCAAAGGCGGCGGGGATGAATAGATGGATGAAAACGGTGGATTGCCACGTGCCTTGCGGACACTCGCAATGACGAGGTGCAAGGATGCGCTCTCACAAGGGGCCAAGGGCAAAGAATGCGCGGCGCTTGTGACGGAAAATGGAACGCCTGCCAAGCATGCATTTCTGGCATGCCCGTGTGCGGTGTGCCAAAAAGTGTCCCCGCCAGATGTTGCGGCAGATTTTTTCGCGCTCGTCCCACGGCGACGACGGGCCAGCCGCACGAGAGATACCACGCACCGATTTTCCAGCGCGCGCCGCACACAGCGGCGGATACCGGCTCAGCGGCGTCAAGGCCGCGCTTGGACCAGCGGCGCGCCACACCACACGGCGGCGGGTTTGTGCGCGGCGTTTATGGCCCATTTTCTGGCGCGCCGTCGCCGTCAGCGGCCAATGGCCTCAAACGGCCATCGGCGCTCAAAAACGCGGCCCGCACGGGTTGGCCGGGGTAGATGGCTTGTACGGCGGCGCGGTAGCGCGCCAGTTGCGCTTGCAGGGCGGCGTCGCGCTCGGGCTGGTGGGCGCTTTTGTAGTCGAGGACCCACCAGGTTTCGGGTTGGTCGGCCACGGCGCGGCGGCGCACCAGGCGGTCGATGCGCAGGCGCTGGCCGCGCAGAAGCAGTTCGACCTCGTCAAAGGCTTCGGCTACGGCGCTGCTTTGCCAGGCCCAGGCACCTTCGCCGTCCAGGATGCGCCGCGCCAGCGCGTGGGCCTGCTGGCCCTGCGCGGCGGTGAGCGCAAAGCGCCGCGCGGCCTGGTGCAGCAGCGCGGGGGGCCATAGGCCGTTTTGCGCGCGGCGGGCGGCGTGTTCGAGCAACCAGTGCATGGCCTGGCCGATGCGCGCCGCGTCGCTGTCGCCATCAGCGCCGCCGTCGGCGGTTTTTGCTGGTCCGGCGGCTTCGCTGCTTGCTTGCGGGGCACGGGGCGCGTCGGAAACGGCGGTTTGCGCCGATTGCGTTGGCGTTGCGCTGGCCCATTGCGCGGGCGGCAGTGTTTTCAGGATGAATGGCTGGGGCGCGGCCTCTTCAGTGAGCGTGCGCGCACTTTCCGGGGCGGGTGCGGGCAGCGGTTGCGCCAGCGGCTGGATGCGTTGCCACCAGTTTGGGGATGCGGCGGCGGGGGTCTGGTGCGGCTCGAAGGCGGAGAGTACGAGGCGCTGGCGCGCGCGCGTCATGGCAACGTAGAGCAGGTTGACGTTTTCGCGTGCCTGGGCTGCGGATTCGCTGGCGGCCAGCTCGCGCAGGCACGGCGGCGGTGCGCTGGTTTGGGCCACAAAGGCCAGGCGCCGGGGCGCGCTGGCTTGGGCGGGCCAGTCGAGCAGCAGGCCGGGGCCGCGCTCTTGCGGGTTTTGGGCGCAGGCGTCCAGCAGCAGGACGGTGTCGGCTTCGAGTCCCTTTGCGCCATGTACTGTGAGCAAGCGCACACTTTGTTCGGATGGTGCGGCGCTTTCGGACGCGCTGGTAGCGGCCGCGGAAAAGGGCACGGTCAGGTGCGCGCGGCGCAGCGCGCGCAGCCACTGGCAGGCGCTCAGAAAGCGCCCGCCTTGCACTTGCAATGCGGCGCCAAGCAAGGCTTGCAGGTGCGCCACTTGGGCCGCGCGCTGCGGTGCTGGCGCGGCGGCGGCAAAGCGGGCCAGCACGTCGCGGTGCTGATAGATGTGCTGCAAGGCGTCGTGTGGCGGCAGGCTGAGCAGCCAGTGGCGGTAGCGTTGCAGGTCGGCCAGCAGGGCGGCGGCGTCCTGGGTGTCCAGCGCAACGCCGCGCGCCAGCAAGTCCAGCCAGTGCGGCGCGCTGGCGTGGGGCGTGGCGTTTTCGGCGGTGCGGCGCTCCAGGGCCAGGCGCATCAGGTCGCTGTCGCGCAGGTCAAACAGGGGCGATTTGAGGGCGCGCGCCAGCGCCAGGTCGTTGCCCGGCGAGGTGAGCGCCTCAACCAGCGCCAGCACGTCTTGCGCCGCGGGCTGTTCGGCCAGAAGCTGCGCTTCAGGTTGTTCGCAGGCGATGCCAAGCGCACGCAGCTCTTGTTGCAGCGCGCCCAGCGCCTCGCGTTTGCGCGCCAGCACCATGATCTGGCCGGGCTGCGCGCCGCGCGCCAGTTGCTGGGCCACCCAGTGGGCGGCCTGGCGGCATTCGCGCTGGCGCAGGCGCGTCTCGGGTTCGGTTTGCGCGGTCAACAGGCTGTCGCGCCAGGGCGGCAGCGGCGCGTCGGCGGCGGTTCTGGCGGCGCGCTCCGGACGGGCGATGAGGGGCAGCGCCCAGATTCCGCCTTCAGCGTCTGATTGCGTTGTATGCACTCTAAAATCAGACATTTCGCCGTCATCTTGCGCCTTTTTCATAACGGCGTTGACGGTGGCGAGCACGGCGGGCGCGTTGCGGCGGGTATGGTCGCAGGCCAGGCGATCGCCGCCCAGGGCTTGCGCCACAAAGTCTTGCGCGGCGGCAAAAACTTGCGGGTCAGCGCGGCGAAAGCGGTAAATGCTTTGTTTGGGGTCGCCCACGATGAAAAGGCGCGGCGCTTGCTGCGCGCCGCCGCCCGCGCCCGCGTAGGCCGAGAGCCAGTTGTGCAGCGCGTGCCATTGCAGGGGGTTGGTGTCCTGGAATTCGTCGATCAGCAGGTGGCGCACACGCGCGTCCAGGCGCTGCTGGATCCAGCCAGCCAATTCGGCGCTGGAGAGCAGGGCCAGTGCCACGCGCTCCAGATCGCCCATGTCGATCCAGTTGCGCTCGCGCTTGAGGGCGGCAAATTCGGCCAGCAGCGCCCGCGTCAGGCGCGCGGCGCGCAGGTGGTACTGGCGCGCCTGGTGCTGGGCTTGCGCGTCCAGCAGGCGCGCCAGTTCTGGCTCGGCGGCCTGGGCGGCGGCGTATTTTTGCAGGTGTTTGGTCAGGCGGTTTTCGTCTTTCACGAAAAAAGCCTTGCGCAGCGCGGCCAGCCGATCATCCGCGTTTTGTGCGCCGTTGAATGCCGAAACGACCGCGTTGGCGGCATTTTGCGGCGTTTTGGCGCTTTCGGCGCCCAATGCCCTGGCCCAATCCAGCCAGCACTGGCGTGCGGCGGGCGCGTCCAAAGCCTCGGCTGGCGTGGAAAAAGCCGCAAGATCGCCGAAGATAGCGCCAAATGGCGACACGGCATTGTCCACGCGCTTGGCCTGGTCGGCCAGCGCGAATTCCACGCGCTTGCCCAGCGCGGCTTGCAGCACCGCGTGGGCTTTGTGGCGGCCCTGCGAGCCGACCAGCGCGGCGTAATCGGCGCGCAGCGCGGCATCGGCGGCCACGCGCGGCAAGAAGCGGCGGTGCCAGAGTTCGGCCTCGGCCTCGCTGGTGTCTTCCAACAGTTCGTATTGCAGCGGCAGGCCCAGCGCGTCCAGCAATTGCAGCGGCGCGGCGCGCAGCAGTGCGGCAAACCAGCTATGAAAAGTGCGCACTTGCAGAGCGCGGCCATGGGTGAGCAGATCCGGGTACAGGGCCTTGAGGCGCTGGCGCAGCGCGGGCCATTCTTGCGGCTGCGCCGATACGCCCCGCGCCTGCAATTGGGCGGTGAGTGTGGCGTCGTCAGCGCGCGCGAAGAGGGCCAGTTCGGCATGCAGGCGTTGGCGCATTTCGCCAGCGGCTTTCTTGGTGAAGGTGATGGCCAGGATTTCGTGGGGCTGCGCGCCGTCCAGCAGCGCGCGGATGATGCGCGATACCAGCATCCAGGTTTTGCCCGCGCCAGCGCAGGCCTGTACCGCCACGTGGCGGCGCGGGTCGCAGGCGATGGCGTAGAACGCCGCGCTGTCGATGCGCTGGCCGTTGTGCTCGTAGGCAATGGACGGGGTGGTGGCTGCGGTCATGGCGCGCTCCAGAAGTCTTTGCGGCACAGGCCACGGGCGGCGCACCAGTCGCACCCCGGCCCTTCGCCCAGCGCGCGCATGGGCGCGCCCGCGGCGATGCGCGCCATGTCGCTTTGGATGCCCGCGCGCAACTGGCTGGCGCGCTCGGGCAGGTCGGCGCAGGCGTGCAGCGATACGCCGTCGCTGCCCGCACCCGCCAGGTTGAGGTAGGCGGCCTGTGGCGCGGGCGTGTTTGCGGCGCTGCTGGCGTCGGCCTGGGCCAATAGCACATAAAACGGCAATTGCACGTCTTCTTGCTCTGGTTTGACGCGATTTTTCGTCTTTTGCAGCGATTCTGTTTTGTAGTCCACAATCAGCGCGGTGCCATCGGCCAGTCTGTCCACGCGGTCGGCGCGCCCGCGCAATTGCCAGAGGCCAAGCTGCGCCTGAAGTGCTTGCTCGGCGGCGACAAAGTGCGCGCCGTTTTTTTCGTGCTCGGCCAGCCAGTGCAGGTAGGCGTCGCGCAATTGCGGCCAAGCCGCCGTGTAGGGCAGCAGCGCGGCTTCTTGCAAGCCCCGGTTTTGCGCCATGTCCTGCGTGACGTGTTGCGCCGCGGCGTCGAGCAGGGCGGCGCGGTCGGCGTCGCCCTGGTGTTGCAATTGGCCGTGAAAGTGTTCGAGCACGGCGTGCACCCAGTTGCCCCAGTCGCGCGCATCCGGATCGCGGTCGAGTTCGTCATCGGCGCGCAAGCCCAGCAGGCGCAGCGCAAAGTACTGGTACGGGCAGCGCCGCAGCGACTGGTAGCCGCTGGCGCTCAGGTGCGCGTGGCCCACCGCCGCCGCGTTGGGCGCGGGCGCGGATGTTGCCCGCGCGGGAACAGGGCGCGCGTCGCGCGGATCGGCGGCGGCCACGCCCTGCCCGGCCAGTTGCAGCATTTGCACCAGCGGCGATGGCAGCAACTCTTGCCCGCCTTCGTCGTGGCAGCGCCACAGCACATCCACTTGCGGTGCGGCCAGCGCGTGCGCCCAGGCGCTGTCTTGCGCGGCGCGCAAGGCCTCGCGCCCGGGCATGTACAGCGCCTGCCGTTGCGCGGGGCTGAACGGGCCGGGCAGGTCGGGCGCGGCGCTCAGGCGCACCTCGTCAGCGCCGGGCAATACCAGCGCGGCAAAGGAGCGCCCCATGAGCTGGCTCATGGGCAACAGGTGCACTTGCGCGTCCTGCGCGCGTGGGGGACGGAAGCTGGCGGCCTCAAGCGCCTGCGTGACCCAGTGCGTGAATTCCGGCAGGCTTTGCCGCCGACTGGCGCCGGGCCAGTCGGCGGGCGCGCCGTCGCCTGCTGGCGCACCGCGCGCAAGCCCCAGGGCGGCCAGCACGGCCTGGCCCGCCGCGTCGGCCATGAGCGCGGCCCACAGGCCGCAGCCTTCGAGCAGCACGCGCGTGGCCTCCAGCCATTCGGGCAGGGCGCGTGCCGCCTGCATGGCCTCGCGCAAGTGCTGCGCCTGCTCGGCCAGGGGGCGGGTTGCGTCGCGCAATTGCGCCACGCGCAGCGCGTGCGCCCACTGGCGCGCGCCGTGGTGGCGCCAGTCTTTTTCCAGTTGCGCCAGCGCGGGGTGGTCGGCCCAGGCGGGGCTGAGTTTGAGCCAGTCGAGCATGGCCTCGCTGCCAGCCGAGTGCGCGCAGGCGCGCAGGGCGGCCATCAGTTGCGCGGCGGCGTGGGTGGTCGAGAGCAGCCAGCCGGTTTCGTCGCACAGCGGCACTTGCCGCGCTTGCAGCAAGGCGCTGATGCGGCGCGCGAGCGCGCGGTCTTGCGCCACCAGCGCGACCGGGGCGCAGCCCGCGTTCAAGTGCCGCAGCACGCAGGCGGCGGCGCGGGTGGCTTCGTCCTCGGCGTCGCTGGCGCAATGCAGGGCGATGTGCGGGGCCGCCCGTGGCGGCAGCGGCGGGGCCTCCAGCGCCAGCACGGCGCATTTTTCGGCATGGCGCTCGGCCAGGTGCGCGGTGAGCGCGTCGGCCTGCAAGCCCGGCACGATGACCAGTGCGTCCAGCGCGGTGTCGGCAACGGGGTCGAACAGCACATCACAGGCGTAGTCCGACGCGCTGGCCCAGGCCAGGGCGATGCGCGCCAGCGCGCCATCAAGGCCGAGCGCACCATCGCCCGCGGCGGGCAGCACGCCGCGCGCGCGCTCGGCCCAGTCGGGCCGCAAATGCGCGGGCACACTGGCGGCCATGTCGGCCAGCGGCCAAGCGTATTCCAGCAGCGGCGCGACCAGCGCGTCGCGCAAGCGGCCCAGGCCCGCGCCTTCGAGCAGGGCGGCGGCGGTCAGCCAGTCGCGCCCGCGCTCGAAGCTCAAATCGCTCGGGCCTGGCTCAAAGTCGCCAAGCCGCGCGGCCCAACTGTGCGTGGTCTCGAAATGCGGCGCAAAGCCATCGGGGTACAACTGGCCCCAAAACCGCGCGGCCAGCGGCAGCAGTTGCGCGTAAGGCAGCAGCACCACGCTGCGCGCCGGGTGCGCGGCCATGATCTGCAAATGCGCCCGCGCCTGTTGCAACACACGCTGCCAGGCTTGCGGCACGGGCGGCGGCGCGGCGGCTGCGGCTGCGCCGCCTTCAGGGCCTGCCGCCATGGAAAAACACGCATCGCAAGAGGACATTGGAAAACGGCGCTTTCTGTCAAAATACCGGGCCAGGTTCGCGCGCGCGGCCAGCAGTTGTGCCCGGCGGCGACCTTCTTTTTCATCACTTTACATCCCCTCTGTCAAACCCAAATGAGCAGTGACCTGATCAAGAACGTAAGCGACGCCAGCTTTGAAGCCGACGTTTTCCAGTCTGACAAACCCGTGCTGGTGGATTTCTGGGGCGAATGGTGCGCGCCCTGCAAGGACCTTGTGCCCATGCTGGAAGAGCTGGCCGCCACCTACGAGGGCAAGCTGCAAATCGTCAAGGCCGACCTCAACGACAACAACGCCATTGGCGCCAGGTTTGGCATTCGCAGCTTGCCGACACTGATGCTGTTCAGGGACGGCCAGTTGGCCGCTACGCGCGTGGGTGCCGTCAAAAAAGCCGAGCTGGCACAGTTTGTCAGCAAGCATCTGGCCTGAAAGCGCCCGTCCCCTTTGCCGCCGCCGCAAGCGCCGCGTTTTTCCATGCCTGGGGCCAGCGGGCGTTTTCCTGTCATAATTTGGCCCTCGCTGGCAGGCTTTGCGCCTTGCTGGCAATGGCCCTCAGACGAGAGCCAGCGCGCCGCCAGCCCACCCAAAGGCTGGCCCGCTGCCAAGAAATCCCCCCTTTTGTTTTTCTTCTGGCACCCGATCGCGTGTGCCCACATCCGCAGGATCACATTTCATGCATTTGAATGAGTTGAAGGCGTTGCACGTCTCCGAAGTGCTCAAGCAAGCCGAGGCGCTGGAAATCGAGAACACCGGCCGCATGCGCAAGCAGGAGCTGATGTTTGCCATCATCAAAAAGCGCGCCAAGGCTGGCGAGCAGGTGTTCGCCGATGGCGTGCTGGAAATCCTGCCCGACGGCTTCGGCTTCTTGCGCAGCCCCGATTCAAGCTACACGGCCAGCACCGACGACATCTACATTAGCCCCAGCCAGGTGCGGCGCTTCAACCTGCACACGGGCGACATGATCGAAGGCGAAGTGCGCATTCCCAAGGACGGCGAACGCTACTTTGCCCTCAACAAGCTCGAAAAGATCAACGGCCTGCACCCCGACGCCAACAAGCACAAGATCATGTTCGAGAACCTGACGCCGCTGTTTCCGCGGGTGCAGATGCGTCTGGAGCGTGACAGTTGCAAGAGCGAAGAGAACATCACGGGCCGCGTGATCGACGTGATTGCCCCCATCGGCAAGGGCCAGCGCGCGCTGATCGTGGCCCCGCCCAAGAGCGGCAAGACGGTGATGATGCAAACCATTGCGCACGCCATCTCCGCCAACTACCCCGACAGCCACATGATGGTGCTGCTGGTCGACGAGCGCCCCGAGGAAGTCACCGACATGCAACGCTCGGTCAGGGCCGAGGTGATTGCCTCCACGTTCGACGAACCGGCATCGCGCCACGTGCACGTGGCCGAGATGGTGATCGAGCGCGCCAAGCGCCTGGTCGAACTCAAGCAGGACGTGGTGATCCTGCTGGACTCCATCACCCGCCTGGCGCGCGCCTACAACAACGTGGTGCCCAGTTCGGGCAAGGTGCTCACCGGCGGCGTGGACGCCAACGCGCTGCAGAGGCCCAAACGCTTTCTGGGCGCGGCCCGCAACGTGGAAGAAGGCGGCTCGCTGACCATCATCGCCACCGCCCTCATCGACACCGGCAGCCGCATGGACGAAGTGATTTTCGAGGAATTCAAGGGCACGGGCAACAGCGAAATCCACCTGGACCGCAGACTGTACGAAAAGCGCGTATTCCCCTCCATCCAGCTCAACCGCAGCGGCACGCGGCGCGAAGAATTGCTGCTGGCGCCCGAAGTGCTGCAAAAAACCCGCATCCTGCGCCAGTTCATGTACAGCATGGACGAGATCGAGGCCATGGAAATGGTGCTCAAGAGCATGCGCGGCACCAAAACCAACGTCGAATTCTTCGACATGATGCGCCGCGGCGGCTAGACACAATTGGTGGCCCCGATGTTTTCCGAAAGCCGTCGCCGCGCGCATGCCTGGTCCCGCCGCGGGTTGGAGCGCAGTCTTGCGCAAGAGGAGACGGCGCGCTTTTCTTTCCAACTGCCGCTTGCTACCGCGTGGTGCTGCCATGGATCAACGCGACGGGGCCATTGCCGTTGACCGCTGCAAGCCCTACAGATACTGGGCGCTGACCGTGTTGTGCGCGCTGGCGGCCAGCAACGCGCCAGCGCAAACCCAGGCCGCCACGCCGCAAACCGCGGCAGAGGCGGCGGCGCCCGCTGCCGCAAACCCCGCGTCTTCAGCGCCCGCGCCATCAGACTTGGCGACGCCCCAGGAGGCCGATGACAGCGCCGCTGAAGCAGAAACCCCCATCACGAGCGCCTTCACCGTGCGCGTGCAAGCGCCCGGCGAAATTGCCGAACTGCTGGAAAAGCACCTGGGCCTTGCGCCGTATCAGGCCGCCAGCGACCTGGACGCCGCCGAACTCGACCGCCTGATGGCGCTGGCCGCCAGCAACGCGCGCAACCTGCTGGGCGCGCAAGGCTACTTCAACCCCGACATCCGCGTCACGCGCAGCAGCGGCCCCGACGGGCGCGCGCAGGTGCTGGTTGCCGCCGACCCCGGCCCCGTCACCCGCGTGGGCAAGGTCAGCATCGAATTTGAAGGCGACATTGCCCAGGCCGAAGACTGGCCCACGCGGCTTCAGCGCAACCGCATCACGCGCGGCTGGGAACTGCCCGAGGGCGATGCCTTCACCCAGGATCGCTGGAGCGACGCCAAAAACACCGCGCTGCGCGGCCTGATCGCGCGCCGATACCCCGCGGGCAAGATCAGCTACAGCCTGGCCGACATCCGCGCGCCCGAGAACACCGCGCAACTGACCGTGCGATTGGACTCCGGCCCCGAATTCCGGCTGGGCGAATTGCAAATCACCGGCGTGCGGCGCTACAACCCCGTGCTGGCGCCGCGCCTGGCGCGCCTGCCGAGCGGCCAGGTGTACGACCAGGAAAAACTGGCCGAAGCGCAACAGCGCCTGACCACCAGCGGCTACTTCGATTCGGCCTACATCTACATCGACCCCGAATCGGCCACGCCCGAAGCCGTGCCCGTGCAAATCCAGGTGCAAGAGGCCAAACTGCAACGCGCGCTGCTGGGCCTGGGCTACTCCACCGATGGCGGTGCGCGCGCGTCGCTGGAATACCAGCACAACCGCGTGCCCGGCTTTGGCTGGCGCGCCCTCACCAAGCTGCAACTCGAAAAGAAACACAGCTATTTCCAGACCGACTGGCAAGGCATTCCGGCAGCCAATGGCTGGCGACTGGGCACACTGGTCAAGCTCGACCGGCTGGACGACGGCGAGCTGATAACCCGCGCCGAGCAACTGCGCTATGGCCGCTCCAAAACAGATCGCCGCTACGACCGCAGCTACTACCTGCAATTCGACCGTGCCCGCGTGAATCGCTCGGGCGGCGCAAAGCTGTCGGACGCCCGCGCGGGCGACGGCGCGGCGCTCTCGGTGCACTATGCCTGGACGGGGCGCTACTTCAACAACCTGCAATTTCCGACGCGCGGCTATGGCCTGTCGGCTGAACTGGGCGCGGGCATGACGCTGCAAGCGCCGCGCAAGCCCTTTGTGCGCGCCCTGGCGCGCGCCATGCGCTACTTTGCGCTGGGCGACGGAGCGGCGGCAAGCCGCCTGGCGCTGCGCGCCGAAGGCGCGGCTGTGCTCACCCATTCGGCGGCGCGCGTTCCGGGCAACCTGCTGTTTCGCACCGGCGGCAACACCACCGTGCGCGGCTACGGCTGGCGCGCCATCGGCATCGATTACGACGACGGCGCGGTTATCAGTCCGGGCCGCTACATGGCCGCGGGCAGCATCGAATGGCAGCGCCCTATCCTCAAGGACGGCAAGGCCACCATGTTCGAGCACATCGTGTTCGTGGACGCGGGCGACGTGACCTCTGTGGCGGCCCGGCTGCGCCCGCGCTTGGGCGTGGGCACCGGCGTGCGCATGCGCACGCCGGTCGGCCCGCTGGAAGTGGACGTGGCCTATGGCCTCAAAATCAAAACGCTCAGGCTGCACCTGAACGTGGGCTTTGTCTGGTAAGCGCAGCGCCATGGCCACGCCCGACGACACACTTTCCGCGCCCGCGCGAGCGCCGCGCCGCAAACGCTGGTGGCGCGGCGGCATTTTGTTGCTGGAGGTGCTGGCGCTGCTGGCTGCCGCCGCGCTGATGGCGCTGTGGCTCTGGTCTGGATCGGCTGGCTCGCTGCGCCAGGCGTTGGGCTGGGCGCAGGCCTGGCTGCCGCCGGGCGCGCTGACGGTGGAAAACGTCACCGGCGCCATTCGCGGCCAGGGCGCCATCGGCCACGTGCGCTACAGCGGTGGTGGCCTGGACGTTGCCGTGACCGGCGCGCAATACGACTGGGACGCGCGCGCCCTGTGGTCGGGCGCGTTCAGGCTCAAGCTGCTGGCCGCGCACGAGATCCGCATCGACTACGCCGCCGATGCCACCCGCGCCGCTACGCCAGCGGGCGGCCCGCCCGCGCCGCTGGCGTGGGCGCTGCTGGATGTCGTCATCGAGCGTTTTGCCGTCGATCAACTGACGCTGGAGCGGCCCGCGCCACTGACGCTACAGGCCATCGAGGGGCGCTACCAGTTCGCAGGCAACACCCACACGCTGGCGCTCGATCATCTGCGCTGCGCGCAAGGCGACTGGAGCGCGCATCTGCGACTGGACAACACAGCCGAGGCCCGGCTGGACGCCAGCGCGCAAGCGCAACTGCAAACACCGGCGCTGCCGCCCGATTTGAGCGCCATCCCGCTGGCCTTGCAGGCACGCCTGCAAGGGCCGCTGGCCGATTTGCAACTGCGCGCCAGCCTGGGCGTTCTGCCCGCATCCGGCGCTGCCGCCGCCCCATCTGCGAGCGCCAGCGCCGCAAGCCCGCAGGCCAGTCTGAGCGCGCGCATCCAGCCCTGGGCGCGCCAGCCGCTGCCGCAAGCCAGGGCCGAATTCCAGCGCCTGGACCCCGCGCTTCTCTGGCGCGCCGGCCCGCGCGCGCGCTTGTCGGGCGCCATCGAACTCGCCCCGCTGGACGCAGACAGCGCCGCCACGGCCCCGCCCGGCTGGCAACTGAACGCGCAAATTCGCAACGACATGGCGGGCGCGTGGGATCAGCAGCGCCTGCCGCTGCAACAACTGCAAGCCCAGGGCCGTTGGCAAGCGCAAACGCTCGCCATTCAAAACCTCAGCGCGCAAATGGCTGGTGGCCGCTTGCAGGCAGCGGGCACATGGGCCGCCGCCCGCGCTGACAGCGCCAGTGCCGACAGCGCCGCCGCCTCCGCCACCGCGCCAGCGGCCCAGAGCGGACAAGACGCGCGGCCCTGGCAAATCCAGATCGCGCTGACCAGCATCAACCCGGCCCTGTTGCATTCGGCGCTGGCAGCCGACCCCATCGACGGCACGGCCAGCGCCAGCGTCAGCGTGGCAGGTGGCCCGATCCGCTTCGAGGCCAAACTCCAGGCCCACGCTGAAGCCCGCGCGGCTGCGGCGTCTGGCAAACCGGTGTTCCATTTGCGCGAAGCCAGCGCGCAAGGCACCTGGCGCGACGGCCTGCTGCAACTGACCCAACTGCACGCCAGCGCTGGCGACGCCGTGCTGGAGGGCAAAGACCTGGCTGTGCACACCGCCGAGCGGCGCGCCCAGGGCCAGGCGCGGCTGACGGCTCCCGGCCTGGACATCAGCGTCGCTGGCCAGCTCGCGCCAACCCAGGGCAGCGGGCAGGCCGACGCGCGGCTGGACGATCTGGCGCGCGCCCTGGCCTGGGCACAAACCCTGCCCGGCGCCCCCGCCGCGCTGCAAACCCTGCAAGCCGCTGGCGATGCGCGCGTGCAAGCCAACTGGCAAGGCGGCTGGCGCGACCCGGCGCTGAACGCGCAACTGGACATCGTGCAAGCGCAATGGCAAACCGCCGCCGCCGCGGAAAACGCCACGCCGCCCGTCGTGCTGCGCGACGTTGCCGCCACCTTGAGCGGCAAACCCGCGCAAGCCAGCCTGAATCTGCAAGCCCACGCGCAACAAGGCGCGCTGGCACTCAAACTCAATCTGCAAGCCACCGGCAGCCAGCAGCCGCAGCGCGGCCAAACGGCGCGCTGGCAGGCCACGCTGCGGCAACTGGAGGCCACGCTCAACACCACCGCCACCGCGCCCGCGCCAGAAGGCACGCTTTGGAACGCGCGCCTGAGCGCGCCAGTTGCCATGCAACTGGCGCTGCCAGCCACCGGCGGCCTCGATCTGCACACGGACGCGGGCGAATTGACATTGCAGGCTGCCACCACTGCCGCCAGCGCCACAGACAGCGGCGGCGCGCCAGCGCGCGTCGTCTGGGAGATGGTCGGCTGGCAAAACGGCGCGCTGCAAAGCCGTGGGCGCTTGAGCGGCCTGCCGCTGGCCTGGGCCGATTGGCTGGCGGGCCAGCGCCTGCGGCAATTGGGCGTGCAAAGCGACTTGATCTTCAACGGCCATTGGGACATCGCCTCAGGTGGCGAGAAGCCGCGCGTCAGCGCCGAACTGGAACGCGCCAGCGGCGATTTGTTCATGCCAGCGGACAACGGCGGCAATGGCCGCGCGCTGGCGGGCGTCAAAACCGTGCGCCTGGGTTTGAGCGGCCAGGGGCAGGACGTGGACTTGCAACTGCATTGGGATTCCGAACACGCGGGCGCGCTACAAGCGCGCATGCAAACCCGGCTGGCGTGGCAACGCCATGCCGATGGCGGTGGCAGCCAATCATGGCATTGGCCCGCCGACGCCGCGCTGCAAGGGCACATTGCGGCGCGCTTGCCCAGCATCTCCGTCTGGTCGGCGCTCGCGCCACCGGGCTGGCGCATCCGTGGCGCGCTGGCCGCCGATGTGCGCGTTGCCGGAACGCGCGCCGCGCCCGATCTGAACGGCAGCATCGCCGCCGATGGCCTGAGCATGCGCTCGGTGGTCGATGGCCTGGCCTTCCACCATGGCCGCCTGCGCGCGCGCCTGGACAACACGCGATTGATGCTCGACGAATTCAGCCTGCAAGGCCAGCGCACCGGCGCGGGCGCAAACCAGACGCCCGGCGGCAGCCTTTTCGCCAGCGGCCAGGCCAGCCTGATTGATGGTCAGGTGCAGGCGCACCTGGTCACCAAGCTCGATCAACTGCACGCCAGCGCGCGCGCCGACCGCAGCGTTTCGCTCTCTGGCATCGTGCAGGCGCAAATGACCGGCCAGCAAGAAGTCCAGTTGCGCGGCAGCGTGCGCGTGGATCGCGCGCACATCGCGCTGCCAGACGAAAGCACCCCCACACTGGACAACGACGTGATCGTGCGCGGCGCGCAAGGCCAGGTGGGCGCGGGTGCAAAGGCCGCATCCACCGCCGCGCAGCCACCCAAGGCGGGTGTGCAAACGGCGGGTGACGGCGGCAGCGGCAGCCCGGGCACGCGCGCGCCATTGCAAGCGCGCGTTGCACTGGATGTAGATCTGGGCGAGCGTTTCAGGGTTGAGGGCATGGGCATCGACACGCGCCTTGCGGGCGCGCTGCAAATCAGTGGCAGCGGCCCCGTGGGCGCGGAGCCAAAAGTCAACGGCCTCATCCGCACCGAAGGCGGCACCTTCCGCGCCTATAGCCAGCACCTCAACATCGCGCAAGGCAGCGTGCGTTTTACCGGGCAAATGAACAACCCGGCGCTCAACATCCTGGCGCTGCGCCCCATCTACCAGTCTGACCAGAAAGTGGGCGTGCAAATCACCGGCTCGGCCCTGCTGCCGCGCGTGCGCCTGTACGCGCAGCCCGACATGGCCGACACCGAAAAACTGGCGTGGCTGATTCTGGGCCGCGCCGCGCCCAGCGGCGGCGCGGAAGCGGCGCTGCTGCAACAGGCCGCCCTGGCCGTGGCAGGCGGCGAGGACGGACAAAGCCTGGCCTCGCACTTCGGGCTGGACGAACTGGGCATGTCGCAAGACAACAGCGGCGCGGCGACCATCACCGTTGGCAAGCGCCTGTCTGACAAGCTGTACGCCACCTACGGACACAGTCTGGCCAGCTCGATCGGCAGCCTGTTCGTTTACTACGAACTGTCCAGGCGCTGGCTGGTGCGCGGTCAGGCGGGCCTGAACCCGGCGCTGGATCTGATCTACTCGCTCAGCTTTGATTGAGCCGCCGCCTGCAGGCACTCGCAGTGACGCATGCTTTTGGGCAAAGCAGTAGTGCCCTCACCCCAACTCTCTCCCCCTTTGACCTCTCCCCATCCCTCCCCAAAGGGGAGGGTGCAATTTGCTCCCTTCTCCACTTGTGGAGAGGGTTGGGGGTGAGGATGGGGGCGAGGGCAATGAAGAGATGCGCGCAGCCGCATGCCTTCCTCTCTCCCTCTAAGAAAGAGTGCCCCGAAGGGGCGAGAGAGGGTGGAAAAACAATACTCTCCAGCGCTAGCCTTCTACGCTGTGGCTGCCGCCTTACGTCCTCGTCATTGCGAGGAGCAAAGCGACGCAGCAATCCATGAAGATGAAGCAAGCGCACTTCAATCATTGGAAACGCCAGCCCCCCAGCCAAACGCCACAGCAGCTTGCAAATCCGCGCTCTGGATTGCCACGCGCCTGCGACGCTCGCAATGACGAGAGAGGAAGAGTTGCGCCACATTGCCACCCGGCCCTCGCAATGACGAATATTTTCCTCTCTTCCTTCAACATTCTTGCCCGACATGGCACGCAGCGAGTTCTTGTCGAGCAATTGTCCTTCCTGACTCATTGGCAGGCTCTCCTTGTGTTTATGACCATCAATCGGATTCGACTGCGCTGCAACATCACTTGCCGATGCAGAAGTGGCTTTTTCGCCGCATGCTGTTGATTTGCAATGGAGTTTTTGAACACCATCGACGCGCTTGGACCTATTCTTGGACCCAAAACCAAGCGTGTCCTTTGGTAGCGGCGGATGGCCCTTCCCGGACGATTCCCGCTCTCCCGTTACCGGTGCGATGTGTCAGCGGACGACCTGATCAGAGGCAGTGAACCCGGCCATCGACGTCCGCCAACGTCCGATGCGCTGCAACGGGTTCATTTTCCCACCTCCTAATCCGAGAGATCAAGGATGTTGTGACCTGCTTCAGCTCGAAAAAATGGGAAGCGCGCAGTTTGGATTGATGGCTGCGACAGCGGTGATGCCGGGGTGAGATGGCGGCTCCTTTGGCCAGTTGGTCGATACCGATAGGAACCTCGCCATATCACACCAAGCTTCAGACATCGTCACCCCCGAAAGCCCTGTGGCTCGATGAGCGGCTGACGCCGCTGGAGCGCAACGCCTAGCTGACTTTCCGCGCGCTGGCCAGCAGCGGAGGCACCGTGGTTCTCAGCTATAACGCGTTGCGCGGGTACCTGTCCAGTGCACCGGGCAGCAAGCGGGCGGCCCTTGAAACCGTATCCAAGGCCGTGCTGTGCCTGCGGCTGTCCACGTGGATTGCGCTGGTTGAGCACCGCCGCAACCCGATGACCGGCTTCTCCATGGCCAGTCGCTACGCGGTGCGGAATCAGCCCCTCGCGTTCGACGACACCTGCCTGGAGGACGAGGACGACGTGCCCCTGCTGGAACGGGCGCCCAGCCTCGCGCAGCCTGCCGACACCTTTTTTCCACCACCATCACCATATCACAGGAGGTACTCATTCCGGCACATCGCGTTGTTGTCCCTTGCAACTCTTCCGCTCGGCCTTCCCACAGGAAGCAAGGCGGACGCCTTATTCGAGGCCACAGGTGAACTGAGCATCTGGCCCTTGCCCTTCGGGGATCTCGCCTTGGCGAACTGGCAAAAACACTGACCGCTTGCGTCTCAGCCCCAACAACCGATGGAACAACACCGCGATGGACGAGCTGAGCTATACCTGCGCCAGCTCTGCCTGCGCAACCGCGACGGCAGCCATGCCACCCAGGCTGACCGGCAACGGTCGCTGAACCTGGCAGCCCGACAACTGCGCGGGGCTGGCTTCCGCCAGATGCGAGCCACCTCGCTTTAGGGCAAGCATGTCGAAGCCCTGTTGCAGCGCTGGCAAGCCGAAGGCCTGTCGGCGGGCACGATCAAGAACCGCATGGCACACCTGCGCTGGTGGGCAGAGAAGGTCGGCAAAGCAGGTATCCTGCCGACAGACAACACCAAGCTGGGCATCCCTGACCGCCGCTATGTGACCAACGAAAGCAAGGCCAAGGAACTGGGCGATGGGCTGTACAGGATCACCGATCCACACGTCCTCATGAGCCTGCGTCTGCAAGCGGCCTTTGGCCTGCGGCGGGAAGAATCCATCAAGTTCCAACCCCGCTATGCCGACCGTGGTGACCACATCGCCATCAAGGATCCATGGGCCAAGGGTGGTCGCGCACACACGGTGCCGATCACGACGCTGGAACAGCGGACGGTGCTAGGCGAAGCGCACCAACTGGTCGGGTCTGGCTTGCTGATCCCAGCGTACAAGACCTATATTTAGCAACGGCATGCCTACGATGGGCAATGCAAGGCGGCAGGACTGAGCAACATGCACGGGCTGCGACATCAGTATGCGCAAATGCGATATGAGGCGCTGACAGGATGGAAGGCACCGGCGGCGGGTGGGCCGTCAGCCGGGGAGCTTAGTCCAACGCGACGCGTAGAAGACAACCATGCTCGTCAGACCATTAGCCGCGAATTGGGGCACGAGCGCATTCAAATCACCGCCACCTATCTCGGCAGGTAGTCCAGTCGGCACGTCAGGAGCGCTCGGTACCGCGATCAATGTGCTTGCCGACACGAAAGACACGAAATGGAATGCACCAAGCCTCTCTTTCCTTGTGTCAGCCTGATAAACTGCCATACATCTTTCTTTCGCCATCCTGCCCAAGATGAAGCGTTGCATCGTCGGCATATGCCGCCCCGAGGATCAGAGCCATTCTGCTGTCGGCCCCGGTCAGCCCTCGGTCTGGTTTCCGTCGATGGCGACGATGGCGGCGGTGCTGTCCGAAGACAATCGTGCCTTGCTGCGCGTGATCCGCGACCAGCGGCCCAAGTCGCTGACGGCGCTGGCAGCACTCACCGGTCGGCGCGTGCCCAACCTGTCGCGCTCGCTGCGGATGATGGAAGGCTACGGTCTGGTCAGGCTCAAGCGTGACGCACATGGCGTGGAGCCGGAGGCGCTAGCGACCAGTTTCAAAATTCTGATTGATTGAAGGTTCGGGCGTGAACAACAACAAAGAAGCCGAGCGGGCAGAGCTGCACAAGACCATCTGGCGCATCGCCAACGACCTGCGCGGCAGCGTGGACGGCTGGGATTTCAAGAACTATGTCCTGGGCATGCTGTTCTACCGCTTCATCTCGGAGAACCTTGCCGCCTATCTGAACGACCAGGAACGCAAGGCGGGAAACCCGGATTTCGATTACGC
>JAISNB010000055.1 GCA_031276435.1 Burkholderiaceae bacterium
TGAGCACGGAACCCGGGCCTTGGGCCAGAACCGCCGCGGAGTCGTACTCGTTGGCGATGGCGTAAGAAGAATACCCAGCCGTGCAAGAAGAGCCGCTGGTGACGCTGACCTTCCCGCCAGAGGCATCGCTGTCGCACGCGCCAAAGGCGTAGCCACCAGAGGCCAGCAGCGCCGTCAGCGTGATGAGAGTGCGCGCGTTCATGCGCGAAGGAGTGTTGATGTGCATGTGAACTGTTCTTTCAATTTGTGCACGCAAACACAAGAGCAAACTGTCTCGGGTACGCAATGCTGACAAAGTGTAGGTGAATCAAGGGGCCTGTGGTACACAAAAGTTTGCAAGCGGGCGAAATAAATCGGGTTTTTGCCAACTATTTCACATTTTGGGTTGGCTGCGGCTGTGTTGTGCACCCAAAATAACCACGACGAAGCAGCGCCGCCATGGGCTGTTTGCCCGGATGCAAAGCGCGCCAGCCAAAGCGGCGGCGCAAGGGTTGCGGGCGCGGCGGAAAAATCCTGCCAGAATTCGAGTTTTGCGATTGCGCGGTTGCAGTCGCGCGCGCGGCGCGGGCGGCCATGGAGGCAGGCCATGCGGGTGCGCGACAGAGCTTTTCCACCATCTCAGGAGAAAGAAATGACAACGTTCTTGAAGCGCCGTCCATTGGTTTTGAGGGGCTTGGCTGCGGCTGCCGTGCTGGCGGCGGGGTTGACGGGCAGCCCGTTGGCGCTGGCGCAAACCAAACTGGTGGCCGTGACATCCATCGTGGAGCACCCGGCGCTGAACGCCGTGCGCGATGGCGTCAAAGAGGCGCTGGAAGCCGCAGGCTACAAGGAAGGGCAGAACCTGCGATGGGAATTTCAAAGTGCACAGGGCAATCCGGGCACGGCCGCGAGCATTGCGCGCAAGTTCATCGGCGACAAGGCCGATGTGATTGTGGCCATTGCCACGCCTTCGGCGCAAGCGGTAGTGGCGGCCACCCGGAGCATTCCGGTGGTTTTCTCGGCGGTGACCGACCCGGTGGGCGCGCAACTGGTCAAGAGCATGGGGCCAAACGGCGGCAATGTGACGGGCGTCTCCGACGTGCTGCCGCTACAGCCGCAGGTGGACTTGATTTTGAAGGTGGCGCCGCACGCCAGGCGCGTGGGCATGGTCTACAACCCGGGCGAGGCCAACTCGGTGGCCGTGGTCAATGGCCTGAAGGCGCTGCTGGCTGCCCGGGGCATGGAACTGGTGGAATCCACCGCGCCGCGCACGGTGGACATCACGGCTGCCGCGCGCAATCTGGTGGGCAAGGTCGATGTGATCTACACCAACACCGACAACAACGTGGTCTCCGCCTATGAGGCGCTGGTCAAGGTGGGCAACGACGCCAAGGTGCCGCTGGTGGCATCGGATACCGACAGCGTCAAGCGCGGCGCGATTGCCGCGCTGGGCGTGGATTACAAAGAGCTTGGCCGCGAAACCGGCCGCCAGGTGGCACGCATCCTCAAGGGCGAAAAACCCGGCAGCATCCCCGTCTACACCAGTGTCAACCTCCAATTGTTCGTCAATCCCGCCGCGGCCAAGGCGCAGGGCGTCCGGTTGGGAGAGGCATTCATCCAGTCGGCCACGCAAGTGATCCAGTAACGCGCAACGCGCGCGCATCACCCGCGCTGCCCGCCCCCTGCTCTTTGAAATGAAAGGATCCAGGCTCTTTATGGCAATCACCCATGCAATGCGCGCATTCGCGCTGCCGCCGCGCAAGCCTGGCGCGGCCCTGCCGCTGCTGGCAGGCCTGCTGCTCATGCTGGCCGCCGCGCCCGCTGCCTGGGCGCAGCAAACCGCCGCCGTCAAGCACGTGGCCGTCACAGCCATCGTGCAGCACCCGGCGCTGGACTCTTTTCGCGACGGCATCAAGCAAGAGCTTGATGCATCGGGCTACAAGGAAGGGGTCAACCTGAAATGGGAATACCAGAGCGCCCAGGGCAATCCGGGCATTGCCGCGAGCATTGCGCGCAAGTTTGTGGGCGACGGGGCCGACGTGATCGTGCCCATCACCACGCCTTCGGCGCAGGCGGTGGTGGCGGCCACCCGGAGCATTCCGGTGGTGTATTGCGCCGTGACCGACCCGGTGGCCGCGCAACTGGTCAAGGACCTTTCACCATCGGGCACCAACATCACTGGCGTGTCAGACCGCCTGCCGCTGGACAAGCAAATCGATCTGATCCTGCGCATCGTGCCGCGCGCCAAGCGCGTGGGCATGGTCTATAACCCGGGCGAGGCCAACTCGGCTGTCGTGGTCAACGAGCTGAAGGCGCTGCTGGCCGCCCGGGGCATGGAACTGGTGGAATCCACCGCACCGCGCACCATAGACATCACGGCTGCCGCGCGCAATCTGGTAGGCAAGGTCGATGTGATTTACACCACCACGGACAACAACGTGGTCTCGGCCTACGAGGCGCTGGTCAAGGTTGCCAACGACAACAAAATCGCGCTGATTGCCGCCGATGTGGACAGCGTCAAACGCGGCGCGATCGCCGCGCTGGGCATGGACAACCATTTGCTTGGCCGGCAGACCGGCAAAATCGTGGTGCGCATCCTCAAGGGCGAAAAGCCGGGCAACATTCCTTCTGAAATCGCCACGGCGGTGCAACTGTTTGTCAACACCAAAGCCGCGCGGCAACAGGGCGTGACGCTGAGTGCGGCCTTGATCGAATCGGCGGCGCAAGTGGTGCGCTAAAGAGGTGGGGCTAGGCCTTGCCCGTGTTGAAGCCTGAATCAAACGTCTGGCGCACATCCAGCCGCTGGCGGATCAGGCCCGCCCGCAAGTAGAAGTCCGCCGTGCGCTGCTGCTCGGCCAGCACCGCATCGTCAATGTTGATCCAGCGTGTGGCGCGGCGCTCAAACTGCAATTGCGCCGCCTCGACCGGAATGCCGATGATGCGCGCCAGCGACTCGCCGAACTGCCGCGTGTTGCGGTACGACCAGAGTTGAGCGCGCTCCACCCGCGCCTTGAAGTCGCGCAGTGCCTCGCGCTTGCCCTTCAGGGCGCTCTCCGTTGCGGCCAGAAAACTCAGTCCACTGCTCAAGCCCCGCCCATTGACCAGCACGCGCGCATGACCACTGGTTTCAGCCAGCGCCGTATAAGGCTCCCAGGTGGCCCAGGCCTCTACCGAGCCTTGCGTCAGCGCGAGCTTGGCTTCTGGCGGAGGAATGAAACGCAAGTCCACATCCGCTGTCGTCAGGCCCTCGCTCTCCAGCGCCTTGAGCGTCACGAAGTGGCCGATGGATCCCCGGTTGGTGGCGATGCGCCTGCCCTTCAGATCGGCAGCGGTCTTGAACGGCGAATCCGGTCGCACCAGCACCGCCGTGCCATATGCGTCGGACTGGTTGGCTGCAAACGCCTTCACCTTGCTGCCCGCAGCCAGCGTAAACAGCAGTGGCGCATCGCCGATGGGGCCAAAATCCACCGCATTGGCGTTCAGTGCTTCGGCCAGCGGCGCGGCGGCAGGAAACTCGCTCCACTTGATGTCGTAGGGCAGGCTTTTGAGTTCTCCCGCAGCGTCCAGCAGAGCATGCAGCCCGCCCTTCTGATCGCCCGCGCGCAACAGCACGCGCTGCTGCGCGTGGCACAGCACGGGCGAGAGAAACGATGCGGCGGCAACCGATGCGGTCATGATCCGGTTGAAATGGCGGCGTTGCATAAAGGCATATCCTTTCGTGGAGGGGAATTGGAGTTTTGCAGGATATAGAGTTAATGCATGAGAAATAAATATTTTTATGTAATTCCCTTATGTCTCATGCCTCGAAAAGCCCGGGAAGCGCCCTTGGCAGAGTGTCTGGAAAGCCGCGCACGAGCATAGGCACGCGCGGGCTTCAAAAAGCCAAGCCGGTTTCAGTTCAGGCGGCGTGGTCCTGGCCCGCCGCGCCAAGCACGCGCTGTTTGAGGGCCGCGAGTTGGTCGCGCGCGCGCGCGGCTTGTTCAAATTCCAGATTGCGCGCGTGTTCCAGCATTTGTTTTTCCAGCCGCTTGATTTCCTTGGAGAGTGCTTTTTCTGACAGCTCGCGCAACTCGCCTGGCTGCGCAGCGGCAGCGGTGGCGGCGCGCGCGCTGCTTTCGCCGCCGCCGCGCTCGGTTGTGGCGTATACGCCGTCGATCAGGTCGCGCACTTGCTTGACGATGCCGCGTGGCGTGATGCCGTGCTCGGTGTTGTAGGCCATTTGTTTAGCGCGGCGGCGCTCGGTTTCGTCGATGGCTTTTTTCATGGAGTCGGTGATGCGGTCGGCGTACAGGATGGCTTTGCCGCGCACGTTGCGCGCGGCGCGGCCAATGGTCTGGATGAGCGAGCGTTCCGAGCGCAGGAAGCCCTCTTTGTCGGCGTCCAGTATGGCGACCAGGCTGACTTCGGGGATGTCCAGTCCTTCGCGCAGGAGGTTGATGCCCACCAGCACGTCAAATGTGCCCAGGCGCAGGTCGCGGATGATTTCCACGCGCTCGACGGTGTCGACGTCGCTGTGCAGGTAGCGCACTTTGACGCCGTTGTCGCTGAGGTATTCGGTCAGTTGCTCGGCCATGCGCTTGGTCAGTGTGGTGATGAGCACGCGCTCGTTTTGTTGCGTGCGCTCGCGGATTTCGTGCAGTACGTCGTCGACCTGGTGGGTGGCGGGGCGCACCTGCACTTCGGGGTCGACCAGTCCGGTGGGGCGCACCACTTGTTCTACGACCTGGCCGGAGTGTTCTTTTTCGTATTCGGCGGGCGTGGCCGATACGAAGATGGCTTGCCGCATGCGCTGCTCGAATTCAGAGAATTTCAGTGGCCGGTTGTCCATGGCCGATGGCAGCCGAAAGCCGTATTCCACCAGTGTGTTTTTGCGCGATCTGTCGCCGTTGTACATGGCGTTGAGCTGGCCGATCATCTGGTGGCTTTCGTCCAGGAACATGATGGCGTCCCTGGGCAGGTAGTCGGTCAGTGTGGGCGGCGCCTGGCCCGGGGCGGCGCCCGAGAGGTGGCGCGTGTAGTTTTCGATGCCTTTGCAGTGCCCCAGCTCGCCGAGCATTTCCAGGTCGAACCGGGTGCGTTGCTCAAGCCGCTGCGCTTCGACCAGTTTGCCCTCTTGCAAAAAGGTTTTGACGCGCGCGGCCAGTTCCTGTTTGATGGTTTCCACGGCGCTCAGGGTTTTTTCGCGCGGGGTGACGTAGTGGCTGGACGGGTAGATGACAAAGCGCGGCACTTTTTGCTGAATGTGGCCGGTGAGCGGGTCGAACAGCGCGAGGTTTTCCACTTCGTCGTCGAACAATTCGATGCGCACGGCCAGTTCGGAGTGTTCCGCCGGGAAGACGTCGATGGTGTCGCCGCGCACGCGGAAGGTGCCGCGCGTGAAGTCCATGTCCTGCCTCTGGTATTGCATGCGCACCAGTTGGGCGATGGCGCTGGGCTGGCTTTGTTTGCCGCCCACCCTGAGGATCATGCGCATTTGCAGGTAGTCGTCGGGCGCGCCAATGCCGTAGATGGCGCTGACGGTGGCGACGATGATGACGTCGCGGCGCTCCAGCACGCTTTTGGTGGCCGACAGGCGCATTTGCTCGATGTGGTCGTTGATGGCGCTGTCTTTTTCGATGAACAAATCGCGCTGCGGTACGTAGGCCTCGGGCTGGTAATAGTCGTAGTAGCTGACGAAGTATTCCACCGCGTTTTTGGGGAAAAATTCCCGGAATTCGCTGTAGAGTTGCGCGGCCAGCGTTTTGTTGGGCGCAAAGACGATGGCTGGCCGCCCCAGGCGCGCGATGACGTTGGCCATGATGAAGGTTTTGCCCGATCCGGTGACGCCCAGCAGCGTCTGGAAGGCCTCGCCTGCGCGCACGCCTTCGACCAGTTTGGCGATGGCGGTGGGCTGGTCGCCCGCGGGCGGATAGGGCTGGAAAAGCTGGAAGGGCGAGTCGGGAAAGCTGGCCCATTGCCCGTCCGGCTGGGCTGGGGCTGGATCTGGTGCGTCGGGCGCGGCCACTGCCGCGGCGTCTGGGGATGGCATGGCGGTCGTCATGGTTGGTGGTGGTGCTCAGGGGTTTGCACCCAGTCTTTCAGGTGGCGCTCGATCATGCCAGCCAGCGCGGCAATCCATTCGGGCGCGTCGTTCAGGCACGCGATGTAGTGGTACTGGCGCCCGCCCGCGGCCAGGAAGGCGGCGCGCGCTTCGATGGCGATTTCTTCCAGCGTCTCAAGGCAGTCGCTGGCAAAGCCGGGACAGACCACGTCGACGCGGGCCACGCCAGAGCGCGCCAGTTGTTCCAGCGTGGCTTGCGTATAGGGTTGCAGCCAGCGGGCGTGGCCAAAGCGCGACTGGAAGGTGTGCAGCCACTGCCCCGGCTTCAACGCCAGCCGCGCGGCCAGCAATTGCGCCGTGCGCTCGCACTGGCGGGCGTAGGGATCGCCCTGGCGTGCGGCGCGCACGGGCATGCCGTGAAAGCTCATCACCAGTTTGTCGGGCTGGCCACGGGCCTGCCAATCTGCCCGGATGCGCCGTGCCAGCGCACCGATGTAGTCCGGGTGCGCGTAATACGGATCGAGCACGCGCAGTTGCGGCACCCGGCGCTGGCGCATGGCCCAGGCGGCCATGGCGTCGAACGCGCTGCCCGTGGTGCTGGCCGAATACTGCGGGTACAGCGGCGCGAGCAGAATGCGCGTGCAGCCGCGCGCCTTGAGCGCGCCAAGCTGGCTGGCAATCGACGGCTGGCCGTAGCGCATGGCGTGTTCGACTTCCAGCGCGCCGCAGCCGCCACGCTCGCCCAGATAGCCGCGCAGCAGCGCGGTTTGCTTGCGCGTCCAGACGGCCAGGGGCGAGCCTTCTGCGGTCCAGATTCGCTGGTACTTTCTGGCCGATCGCGCGGGCCGCGTGCGCAAAACAAAACCGTGCAAAACGGGCTGCCACAGCGCGCCGTGGATTTCCACCACGCGCGGATCGCTCAAAAATTCGGCCAGGTAGCGCCGCAGCGCCCGCGGCGTGGCCGCATCGGGCGTGCCCAGATTGACCAGCAGCACGCCTGCGCGCTCGGGCGCGCCAGCTTCGCTCGGCGGGGGTTCTTGATCGAATCGCATGGCCGCTATTGTGTGCCAGCGGCTACCATTGCGCCTTGGGTGGTTTTTTGTTGCGCCCCGGTTTTTCTTGATTGCCAGCATCCGTGCCCGTTTATTCCTTTGAAGCCCTGCAAGCCGACGACGGCAAGACCCGCAAGGGCGTGATCGAAGCCGATACGGCCAGGTCCGCGCGCGCGCAATTGCGCGAGCAGGCCCTGGTGCCGCTGGCCGTAGAGGCGGTGGACGACAACGCGGCCCTGCTGTCGCGCCCATTGGGGCAGGGGCGGGCGTTTTCGCCCGCCGAACTGACGGTGTGGACGCGCCAGTTGGCCGCCCTGATCGGCGCCGGGCTGCCGCTGGAGCGCGCGCTCTCGGCGCTGGCCGACGAGGCCGAGGTTGACGCGCAGCGCAATCTGGTGGCCTCGCTGCGCGCCGAGGTCAACGCTGGCGCCACGCTGGCGCGCGCCATGGCGCGCCATCCCCGGCAGTTTTCGCCCGTGTTCACGGCGGTGATTGCCGCAGGCGAGCAAGGCGGCCACCTAGGCCAGGTGCTGGAAAGTCTGGCCGACGATCTGGAAGCGCGCCAGGCGCTGGCGGCCAAACTGATGGGCGCGGCCCTGTACCCGGCCATCGTCACGGTGGTCGCCATTGTGATTGTGGTGTTCCTGGTCAGTTACGTGGTGCCGCAAGTGGCCGAGGTGTTTGCCAGCACCAAACACGCGCTGCCACTGCTGACCCGCGCCATGCTGGGCATCAGCGCGTTTGTGCGGCAATGGGGCTGGTGGCTGCTGGGCCTGTGCATTCTGGGCGGCATTGGCATGCGCCTGGCGCTGCAAAACCCGGCCCTGCGCCAGCGTTTTGACGCCGCCTGGCTGCGCCTGCCACTGGCTGGCCGACTGGCGCGCGGCTACAACACGGCGCGCTTTGCCAGCACGCTGGCCATGCTGGCGGGCGCGGGCGTGCCCATTTTGCGCAGCCTGCAAGCCGCCGCCGAAACCCTGAACAACCAGGCGCTGCGCGCCGACGCCGAAGACGCGCTGGCACTGGTGCGCGAAGGCGCCCCGCTGGCGACAGCGCTGGCACAGAAAAAACGCTTCCCCGGCCTGCTCGCCATGTTTGCCCGGCTGGGCGAACAAACGGGCCAATTGCCCACCATGCTGCAACGGGCGGCCAACCAGATCGCTGGCGAGGTGCAGCGCCGCGCGCTCCAGTTGGCAACCGTGCTGGAGCCGCTGCTCATCGTGCTCATGGGACTGGTGGTCATGCTGATTGTGCTGGCAGTCATGCTGCCCATCATGCAACTGAACCAGTGGGTCAAATAGCCCCCCGTCCACCACCATCCAGACGACTGCCCGTCCCCGCCCGCCGCCATGTCCGCCAGTTTGGAAAACCAGCTTGTCGTCGCCATCTCCTCGCGCGCGCTGTTCGACTTTGAAGAAGAAAACCGCCTGTTCGAGCAAGGCGACGCCAAGGCCTACATGCAAACGCAACTGGCGCGCCTGAACACACCGGCCGCGCCAGGCGTGGCGTTTTCCCTGGTCAAGAAGCTGCTGGCCTTCAACACGCCGCGGCACAAGCGCGTCGAGGTGGTCATGCTCTCGCGCAACGATCCGGTCAGCGGACTGCGCGTCTTCAGATCGGCCCAGGCACACGCGCTGGAAATCCAGCGCGGGGTCTTCACGCAGGGGCGCGACCCCTTCCATTACCTGCGCCCACTGGGCGCGCACCTGTTTCTCTCGGCCAACGCCGACGATGTGGCGCACGCACTGGCGCTGGGACATCCAGCCGCGCAAGTGGCCACGCAGGCCGTGCGCGCCAGCGACGCGCATCCGGACGAAGTGCGCATCGCCTTCGACGGCGACGCCGTGCTGTTCTCGGACGAAGCCGAGCGCGTATTCCAGAGCGACGGGCTGGAAACCTTCCAGTCGCACGAAATCGCCAAAGCCAATGAGCCTTTGCCGCCCGGCCCGTTCCAGCACTTCCTGGCCGCCTTGCACCGCCTGCAAAACGCCGGGCACGACGCGCCCATGCGCATCCGCACCGCGCTGGTCACCGCCCGCAGCGCGCCAGCGCACGAGCGCCCGATTCAAACCCTGCTCAGTTGGGGCGTGGGCGTGGACGAAGCCATGTTCCTGGGCGGCCTGCCCAAGGGCCAGTTCCTGCGCGAATTCCAGCCGGACTTCTTCTTCGACGACCAGCGCGGCCACTTCGAGCAGGCCGCGCGGCATGTGCCGTCGGGCCACGTGGCCTCGGGCATCACCAACGCGCGGCCACCCACAAAGAGCGCATCCCGATAACTCAGCGCGTCGGCCTGGTCAAGTGCCCCAGCAGGGTGAGAAGGTAGCGGCGGCGCAGCATCAACTCAGGCACCGCGCTGTACATGGCAGAACCCCTCACCCGGCGCTTTGCGCCACCCTCTCCCCAAAGGAGCGAGGGCGATGAAGAGAGAGGCGCTTGCTCTGTCTCTGTCATGGCAACCACAGCCCACCTCGTCGTCATTGCAAGGAGCGAAGCGGCGCGGCAATCCATGCGGTTTTCATTGGGGCGAAACCATTTTCGTTTGTGTTGTGCGGGAGATTCCTATCTCCCGGTGCTACGCGCCGCCCTCTCTCCCCAAAGGCGGGAACATGAATGCGCCATGGCTGCTTTCTCAGGCCCGCCGTTTTTTGCAGCGCGCGGCGGCATGGCCCGCGCCAGATCGGCCAGACGTACACTTGCACGCTATCCGCCGCCGCTTCAGATTCCTGCTTTTGACTGCCATGACTTCTCTTGCCCCAATTTGCGCCGCAGCAGTGCCCAAAATCGCGCCGCGTCCCGTGCCCGAGGCGCTGCTTGCTGCGCTGCAACAGCGTTTCGGCGCGGGCTTTTCCACCGCGCTGGCCGTGCGCGCGCAGCATGGTCGCGACGAATCGGCCTTTACCACCGTGCCGCCGCCCGCTGCCGTGGTGTTTGCCGAGAACACCGGCGATGTGCAAGACGCCGTCCGGCTGTGCGCCGGGCACCGCGTCCCCGTCATTGCCTATGGCGCGGGTTCGTCCCTGGAAGGCCATTTGCTGGCCGTGCGGGGAGGCATATCGCTCGATGTGTCGCGCATGAACCAGATTCTTGACATCCACGCCCAGGACCTCACCATCACCGTGCAACCGGGCGTCACGCGCAAACAGGTCAATGACGCACTCCGGGATCAGGGGCTGTTTTTTCCCATCGACCCCGGCGCGGACGCCACCATTGGCGGCATGGTGGCCACGCGCGCCAGCGGCACCAACGCCGTGCGTTACGGCACCATGCGCGAAAATGTGCTGGCGCTCAAACTGGTGGCGGCCAGCGGCGAGCTGATTCGCACCGGAACGCGCGCGCGCAAAAGCAGCGCGGGCTACGACCTCACGCGCCTGTTTGTTGGCAGCGAAGGCACACTGGGCGTGCTGACCGAAATCACCTTGCGCCTGTACCCGCTGCCCGAAGCCGTGTCGGCGGCCATCTGCACCTTCCCCAGCATTGCGGCGGCTGTGCACACCGTCATCCAGACCATACAGCTTGGCGTGCCCATTGCGCGCGTGGAATTCATTGACGCGCAAACCGTCGCCAAACTGGCGCGCCATGCCCGGCTTGCGCTGCGGCCCGAACACATGCTGCTGATGGAATTTCACGGCTCGCCCGCCAGCGTGCGCGAACAGGCCGAAACCGTACAGGCCCTGGCCCGCGACAGGGGCGGCAACGACTTTGAATGGGCCGACACGCCCGAAGAGCGCACGCGCCTGTGGGCCGCACGGCACAACGCGCTGCTCATCGCCATTCAGTCGCGCCCCGGCTGCCGCTCCATCAGCACCGATGCCTGCGTGCCCATCTCGCGCCTGGCCGATTGCCTGCTCGACTCCGTGGCCGAGGCCGACGCCAGCGGCCTGCCCTATTTTCTGGTTGGCCACGTGGGCGACGGCAACTTTCATTTCGGCTACCTGATCGACCCAGACAGCCAGCAAGAGCGCGCCACAGCCGAGGCACTCAACCGCAAACTGGTGGAACGCGCCCTGTCCATGGACGGCACCTGCTCCGGAGAACATGGCGTGGGCCTGCACAAAATACCGTTCCTGCCGCAAGAAACCGGCCCCGGCGCCATCGCCATGATGCGCGCCATCAAGCAGGCGCTGGACCCGCACGACATCTTCAACCCGGGGAAGGTTTTCGAGTAGCGTT
>JAISNB010000058.1 GCA_031276435.1 Burkholderiaceae bacterium
GGCGCGGCGACGGCGGCAGAGTGCGCATCGCCAGCGGCGGCGTGATGGGGCGCGCTGGTTGGCGCTTGGGGCGCGGCGGTGGTGACGGCTGCGGCGGCGGGTACGGGGTCGCCAGGCCGGATGTATTCGGCAAGGGTTGCCGCCTCTTCCCCGGGCAGGGCGGCGAAGGCGCTCAACGCACAAAAAGCCAGCAAAAGGCCCGGAAGATGGCGCGTACAGGGTGTCATTTTTTGTTCCCTCGGTTGAAAACCGCTGACAATTTTTGTCACCTGCGGCCATGCGCACAGGCTCGTGTGACGGCCCGCAGATGTGGCAGCCTAAAAATGCCAGAAGCACAGGGTGGCATGCAATAATGATGCCAGGCAGGTTCAGTCGGTTTTGAATCTTGTCCTGACCGAATGCAGCAGCATGGAAATTCTGTTTTTTATGACCAGCAAGACCGGGGCGGCAAGAAGCAGCAGGAACAGCAGGTAGCGGCGATCGCTTCTTTTCTGGTCAATCATTTCTTTCTGGGTCACATCTTTTGTGCGCGCCCAGCCTTTGGCCAGTACTGGATCGCCCCACAATCCGGCTTTTTGCTCTTGCGCCAGTTTTTGCGCCGCAATGTATTCCGTGTTTTCGTCCCATTGCGTGCTTGGGTGGGTGACGGCCAGCCCGGCCTGGATGAGTTCCAGCCCAATGTCCTTGCCGTCCATGGAAACGGTGCCGACGATGGCTGTTTCATTTTTTCTTTCATGCGATGAGAGAATCCAGATGGAGATTTTCTTGTGCAAGAGCCATTGTGTGAGTCGCTGTTTTCTCTGGAGACTTGTTTGTGATTCGCCAACGGGCGCTTTGAAATCGACTGGCAGCCATATCTGGTGAAATGTTACGCTGATGCGGTCGTGGCCGCAGTACAAATATGTGGAGCCAACTGCGGTAACTTCGCAAACAATGGTTCCATTGGCATTTAACGCGGGCGCAGCGGCGAAAATGGACAATGAACAAAAAGCCAGCAAAAGGCTTGCAAAGCAGCGGGGCATGCGGTGTGTCATGTTCATGATCTGGGTTCCCGGGTTGAATGCGGCGTGGCAGTGGCTGCTTTGTGGGGCGCCAAGGTCTTGCGCGCCGCTGGCGCCCCCAACCGAGCGGGTCACGCGCGTGGGGCGGCGCGGCGGTGGCGTCAGGGCAGTGGTTGGCGGGCCGGTTTGGCAGCATGCCGGTGATTGTGGCACGCTGGTGGCAATGTGGCGTGACACTCGGATGACGGTTTGGCGCGCCGGAAGGTGCCCACCCTTGTATCTTCACCCTGCTGGCTAACCGGGTAGATTTCTGCCTGTTTGGTCGGCCCGGCTGGACAGCTCGTTTGCCCCTCTGGGACATCTGATCCCGCGGGAGAGCCAAGAGCGTGCAGCCGGTTTTTCACCTTGAACCCGAACGGTTGCCTGGGCCTGTGATCCCGTATTTTGCAAGGATGGGATTGTGAAAAATGACTTGAAGCAGTGCAGGAAAAATTCGTTGGCATACCACAAGCAGCGTGCTGTCCGTGCGGAAAGGAGAACACTTTACGATAGAAAACGCTTGACCACAAACACGGTTGCTCTCTCGGGGCACTCCCTCCCTAAAAGGGAGAGAGGAAGGCAAGCATTGTGGTGCAAGCGGAAAGGATGCGGGTCAATATGGATTGCCACGGGCCTGCGGCCCTCGCAATGACGACAGGGTGAAGGGGGGTGCTGTTGTCCCTCAAAAAGTTTGCCGCGTCGCTTCGCTCTTCGCAATGACAGGAACAACAAGCAACCATGGCAAAACCATCGTCATTGCGAGGGCCGCAGGCCCGTGGCAATCCATCGCTTCCATGCGCAGTGCGAATGCGCCATATCAGTCCCCTCGCCCCCGCGGGGAAGAGGATTAGGTGAAGGGGCACTGCCGCTTTGCCTGTGGGCAAGAAGGGCAAATGGAAAAGAGAGCAGCAGACGAAAACCCGGATGGGCTTGCCACGCCACTTCGCTCCTTGCCATGGCGATAAGGTGGAAGCGCAGTCGCCACGACAGGGATGCGGTGTGCGCGCTCTTCGTGCGCGCTTGCGGCAATCTTCCTACAATCGCGCCATGAAAAACCCGGCCTATACCCGCGCGCAGGCGCTGCCCGCGTTGCTGCGGCAGCGTTTGCTCATTCTGGATGGCGCCATGGGCACCATGATCCAGCGCTTCAAACTCAGCGAGGCGCAGTACCGCGGGCAAGGCCATCCGCAGGACGCGGCGGTGTTTGAACGCTTCGTGGATTTGCCGCAGGATGTCAAGGGCAACAACGACTTGCTGAGCATCACGCGGCCCGATGTGATCGGCGCGATTCACGAGCAATACCTGGCTGCGGGCGCTGACATCATCGAGACCAACACCTTTGGCGCCACATCGATCGCGCAGGACGATTACAAGCTGGCCGCGCTGGCGCGCGAGATGAATCTGGCCTCGGCGCGTCTGGCGCGCGCCGCTTGCGAGCGTTTTGCCACGCCCGAAAAGCCGCGTTTTGTGGCGGGCGCGCTAGGCCCCACGCCGCGCACGGCCAGCATCAGCCCGGATGTGAACGATCCTGGCGCGCGCAACATCACTTTTGATGCCTTGCGCGCCGCGTATTTGGAACAGGCGCTGGCGCTGCTGGAAGGCGGGGCTGATTTGCTGCTGGTGGAAACCATTTTCGATACGCTCAACGCCAAGGCGGCGCTGTTTGCCATTGACCAGGCGTTCGAGCAAACGGGCGAGTGCCTGCCCATTGTCATCAGCGGTACGGTCACCGACGCCTCGGGCCGCGTGCTTTCGGGCCAGACCGTGACGGCGTTCTGGTACAGCGTGCGCCACGCGCGGCCCCTGGCCGTTGGCCTCAATTGCGCGCTGGGCGCGGCGCTGATGCGCCCGTACATTCAGGAACTCAACCGCGTCGCGCCAGACACTTTCATCAGTTGCTACCCCAACGCGGGCCTGCCCAATCCGATGAGCGAGACGGGGTTTGACGAGACGCCGGAGGTCACCAGCCGCCTGTTGCACGAGTTTGCCGCCGAGGGTCTGGTCAACATTGTGGGCGGCTGCTGCGGCACCACGCCCGGGCACATCCACGCGATTGCGCAAGCGGTGGGGCCGTTGCAGCCGCGCACTGTGCACGCCGCCGCAGCGGGCCGTTTTTTCTACAGCGCGGCAGCCTGAGAGCGCCGGATCAGAAATCGACCAGGCTCAACCCCAGGCCGAACACCGTGCGCCTGAAGTTGTAGTCCAGCAGGCTGTCGCCATAGCCGTGGAACAGCCAAGTGTACAGACGCAGGCCCGAGAACGTGTTGCCGTAGCCCTCGCCCAGCGCGTGCGTCCACTCAATCCGGCCCGAGCCGCGGCGGTTCAAGCCCGTGTAGGTGGCACGCAGGCCGTTGCGGCTGTTGATATGCCATTCAAAAGTCAGATCGCCACGGCCCACAAAGCGCGTGATGTCCGGGTTGTTGTCTTTTTCGGCGCTTTCGCCAAAGCGTTTCCACAGCCGCAATTTCAGGCTGAAGCGGTTGTCTTTCTCGATACCGGTCATCAGATAGGCGCGGTTCCAGCTTCGCGACAGCGGATCGCTCTGGCCGTTGGACTGGTGCGCCAGCCCCACGCCCGAATAGCGCCACAGCCAGCCCCCGGGCAGTTGCGCCGTGGTGGGGTAGACGTACATGATCTCGGGCATGTGGTCGGTGTTGCGAAATGGCCGCGACAGCGCGCCATTGAAAATTTGCCAGTACGACTGCGCGGTGTAAGCGATCCACAGCGAATCGCGCAAAGTGCTGCCAGCAGGCGTGAGCAAGCCGCCCGCCAGCTTGGTACGCACCGAAATGGCAATGCGCGCCTCGCTGCTGTCGTAATCGACGGGCGCGGTCGCGTTGTTGACCGGGTTGGCCGACGTGGGCAGCGTGTTGGCCCGGTTGCTGCTGGTCAGGGAAACCGTGGTGGGCTGGAAAGCGCGCAGCCCGAATGTGGGGCAGCTCGATCCGCTTTCCAGCTCCCAAAAGCGCGACAGCGGCGAAAACTGCCGGTCGCGGCAACCCTGCTCCAGCCCCACGCCCAGAATGCCCGCCGATCCGGTAATGGCGGAATCATCAGCGGCGGCAGGCTGGATAGCCGCCAGCGCGGCGCTCACCTCTTGCCGCATGGACACATCGGCGGCGCTGCTGTTGGGCGACTCGGCCACCGAGCGGTTTTTCTCCTGCACAGCATCAAGCAGCGCCTGTTGCTCGCGCGCCCAGTGGTCAAAGCAGGCCAAGCGCTCGGCGGCATCATCTTTGCCCGGGCAGTTTTGCCAGGCGGCAGCCGCTTCCAGCGCCGCCGCGACGTCTTTGGCGAGCGCCGCGCCCTGCTGCGCCTGCGCCGCCAGTGGCGCAAACAGCGTGCCCAGCAGCAGCGGGACAAGGCAAAGCGGGCGGTACAAAGTGCGGCAATGGAACATGGTCGTCAACGGCTTGAACGGTTTGCACTGGACGGTTGCCCGAATCAATGGCCCGCACCATAACCGGCACCATTATGCGGGATTGCACACAGGCACACAGCGCGCGGGTGCTTTTTTTGGGCGATCGCGCGCCAGCTCCGGCGGCCTCGGCTACAGTGCCAGCGATGCGAAAAACGAAACCCTGGTTGTGGACCTTGCGCGGGCCAAGGCGGCGCGTGGTGTACGTGGCCTGCTATGAGTTGCTGGCCATGGCGCTGGTGACTGGCGCCATGGCGGCCACAGGGCGGGGCATGGTGCAATCCGGCGGCCTGGCCGTGGGCAGCTCGCTGATTGCCGTGGTCTGGAACCTGATCTTCAACACGCTCTTCGAGCGTTGGGAAGCGCGCCAGGCCGTGCGCGGGCGCAGCGCCGCGCGGCGCGTGGCGCACGCCATCGGCTTTGAAGGCGGGCTGGCCTTCTGGCTGGTGCCCTTCATCGCCTGGTGGCTCGGTGTCGACCTGCGGGTGGCCTTGCTCATGGAACTGGGCCTGCTGCTGTTCTTTTTGCTGTACACCTACACGTTCACCTGGGTGTTCGACCGCTTGTTCGGCCTGCCCGCTTCGGCGGCTTGAGGCGGCGCTGGCGTACGCATTCCTTCTTCTCGTCGTTGCGAGGAGCGCAGGTGTGTGGCAATCCATCGTGCACACACCTACCGCCCGCGCTGCTGCTTGTCTTTCTATCCCCGGCTGTGGTGTAAAAGCGCCCCCTTACCCCAACCCTCTCTCGCTCCATCCTCTCCCCCGCCCCTCTCCACAAGTGGAGAGGGCATATTGCACTCTCCCCTTTGGGGAGAGATGGAGAGAGGCCCGGGGCACTCTCTCCCTAGAAGGGAGAGAGGAAGACAAGTGGTGCATTCATTCACTGCCCTCGTTCCTGCCGGGACATCTCCCCCGCCAGCGCGGGGGAGAAGAAAAGGCAAAGAGGCCGCGCGTGCTTGTCGAAAGCGGAGAGAAAGGCAAGCGCGGCGTGTATGCTTTGCAACTCGCGCGCCCTGAGAAGCGCCCCACGATTTCGCTCACTGTTTGAAGCCATGTGCCAACTTCTGGGAATGAACTGCAAATCGCCGATGGCGGTTACCTTCAGCTTTGCCGGTTTTGCGCAGCGCGGCGGTCGCACCGATCACCATGCCGACGGCTGGGGCATCGGGTTTTTTGAAAATCGCGGCGTGCGCCTGTTCGTCGATCCGGCGCCCGCCTGCGATTCGCCGGTGGCCGAACTGATTGCGCGCTATCCCATCAAAAGCACCAACGTCATCTCGCACATTCGCAAGGCCACTTGCGGCGCGGTGATGACAGAAAACTGCCACCCGTTCGTGCGCGAACTGTGGGGCCGCTATTGGGTGTTTGCGCACAACGGCGATTTGCGCGACTGCGCGCCGCGCCTGCATCGCCAGTTCCACCCGGTGGGCGCAACCGACAGCGAGCGCGCCTTTTGCTGGCTGATGCAAGAGTTGAGCAAGGCGCACGCCGACATGCCAGCGGTGGACGAGTTGACGCGCACCCTGTCCGAACTGGTGCCGCAAATTGCGCGCTTTGGCGTATTCAACATGCTGCTGTCCAACGGCGAGGCGCTGTGGGCGCACGGCAGTACCAAACTGTGCTACACCGTGCGCCAGCATCCGTTTTCGGTTGCGCAACTGGCCGATGAAGACCTCAGCGTCGATTTCGCACTGCTCAACACGCCGCAAGAGCGCGTGGCGGTTGTTGCCACCACGCCGCTGACCACCAACGAGACCTGGACTGCCATTGCGTCCGGTCAATTGCTGGTGTTCATCGATGGCGCGCTGGCCCTGGCGCACGCAGCCGCGCCAAGCCAGTAACCCACACACAGCGCCGCCGCGCGGCAGCGCGTCAAGCCCGCAGCAGCAGCGCGCGCTCCAGCGCATTGATGAACAGCGCGGGCACGTTGCAGCCGCTTTGCTGGTGGATTTCCTGAAAGCAGGTTGGACTGGTGACGTTGATTTCGGTCACGCTGGCGCCAATGATGTCCAGCCCGATCAGCAGCAGGCCCCTCGGCGCCAGCGCGCGGCCAATGGTGCTGGCCGTGTGGCGGTCGGCATCGCTTAGCGGTTGCGCCACGCCTTTGCCGCCGGCGGCCAGGTTGCCGCGCACTTCGCCGCCTTGCGGAATGCGCGCCAGGCAGTACGGCACAGGTTCGCCCGCGATGATGAGCACGCGCTTGTCGCCCTGCGCGATGGCGGGTATGAAGCGTTGCGCCATCAGCGTGGTGGCGCCGTGGCGGTTCAGTGTTTCGATGATCGCGCCCAGGTTCAGGCCGTCGGCGCCCACGCGGAAGATGCCCATGCCGCCCATGCCGTCCAGCGGTTTGAGGATGATGTCCCCATGTTCGGCGTGAAAGCGCCGCACGTCCTGGGCTGAGCGCGTGACCAGTGTCGGCCCGATGAATTGCGGCCACTCCATGATGGCGAGCTTTTCCGGGTGGTTGCGCAAGGCCGCCGGTTGGTTGAAGACGCGCGCGCCTTCGCGTTCGGCCTGTTCCAGAAGGTGCGTGGCGTAGATGTATTCGGCATCGAACGGCGGATCCTTGCGCATCAGCACCGCATCAAATTCCTTCAGGGGCACGCGGCGCGGCGGTTGCGCGTCGAACCAGTCTTTTTCGCGCCCGGTCAGGCCGATGTCGCGCGCCAGCGCCGCGACCGGCTCGCCCTGCTGCCAGCGCAAATCGGCCACTTCGCATGCGGCGATGGCGTGGCCACGCGCTTGCGCTTCGCGCATCATGGCAAAGGTGGTGTCCTTGTAAATCTTGAAGGACTCCAGCGGATCGGCAATAAACAGGAATTTCATGGTGTGGGCCGCGCGCGGTGGTGGCGAGCGCAGGTGGCGGCGCAAAATTCAAAAGCCCATTGTGTCAAAAGTGCGCGCTGACGGCTTGCGCGCCGCCCGTGATTTCCAGCGAGAAGGCGCGCGGGAATTTCAGATTTCGATCTTGCTGCCCAGTTCGACTACGGCGTTGCTTGGCAGGTGCAAGAATTCGGCGGCAGTGGCCGCGTTGTGGTGCATCTGGGCAAACAGTTTTTCGCGCCAGAGCGCCAGGCCACTGCCTTCGGTGGGGTTGACGATGTCGCGCGAGAGGAAATAGCTCGTCTCCATCGGCTCCAGGTTCAGTCCCCGGCCCTGAAGCCGCCCGAGCGCCTTGGGCACGTTGAGGTCGTTCTTGAAGCCGTAGTTGATGATGACCTGCCAGCAGTTGTGACCCAGCGCCTCGAATTCGAGCCGCTCCTCGGCGTTGATCCACGGCACCTCGTGGTTGCGCAGGGTGACGAACACGTTGTATTCGTGCAGCACCTTGTTGTGCTTGAGGTTGTGCAGCAAGGCGCTTGGCACCACGCCCGGCTCGGCGGCCATGAAAACGGCGGTGCCTTCCACGCGCGCTGGCGGCGCGAGAAACAGCGCGTCCAGAAAGGGTTTGAGCGCCACAGAGGACGCTTGGCGGCTGCGCGCCAGCAGCGCGCGGCCATCTTTCCAGGTCAGCATCAGCAGGAAGATGGAGCCAGCAATCAGCAGCGGAAACCAGCCGCCGTGCGTGAATTTGAGCAGGTTGGACGTCCAGAACAGGAAGTCGACCACAAAGAACAGGCTGGTCGAGGCCACGCACAGCAGCAGCGGCAGCTTCCACACGTAGCGGATCACAAAGAACGTGAGCACGGTGGTAATAAGCATGTCGGTGGTCACCGCGATGCCGTAGGCGCCCGCCAAGTTGCTCGACGAGTGGAACGTGCCCACGGCCAGCACGATCAGCGCAAACAGCCCCCAGTTGACGAACGGGATGTAGATCTGCCCGGTCTCTTTCACACTGGTGTGCCGCATGTGCAGCCGCGGCAGATAGCCCAGTTGAATGACCTGCTTGGTCACGCTGAAAGCGCCGGAGATCATGGCCTGCGATGCAATCACCGCGGCCACGGTAGCCAGCAGGATCAGCGGCAGCACGGCCCACGTGGGCGCCATCAGGTAAAACGGGTTCTTGACCGCTTGCGGGTTGGCCAGCAGCAAGGCGCCCTGGCCAAAATAATTCAGCGTCAGCGCCGGCATGGCCGCAAAAAACCACGCCAATTGAATGGGCCTGCGGCCAAAGTGCCCCATGTCGGCGTAGAGCGCCTCGCCGCCGGTCACGCACAGCACCAGCGCGCCCAGAAGAACGAACGTGGTGCCCGGATGCTGCCAGGCGAACTTCCAGGCGTAGAAAGGATTGAGCGCCCACAAAACCTCGGGGTGGCCAACGATGTGCCAGATACCCAGCGCGGCGATGACCATAAACCACAACACCATCACGGGGCCGAAGAATCTGGCAATGCCCGCCGTCCCCCCCTTTTGCACCAGAAACAACACCAGCAGGATGGCCAGCGTCACCACCATCACGTACCTGGAAAAACTGGGCGAGACAATCACCAGCCCCTCCACCGCCGAGAGCACCGAGATGGCTGGCGTAATCACCCCGTCGCCATAAAACAGGCAGGTGCCAAAAATGCCCACCGGCAGCATCCAGCGCCGCACCCGGGGCCGGTCGGCCACGGCGCGCGAGGCCAGCGTGAGCATAGCCACCAGGCCGCCCTCGCCGTTGTTGTCGGCGCGCAGCACCAGCGTCACGTATTTGACGGAAACAATGGTGGTCAGCGTCCAGAACACCATGGACAGCACGCCATAGACGTTGCCCGGGGTGAAAGGCACGTAGCCAGAGCCAAACAGCTCCTTGATGGCGTACAGCACACTGGTGCCAATATCGCCATAAACAACGCCAAGCGCCCCGAGAACCAGCGCGCCCGGCAAGGATGATCTGGAGGAAGCAGACACTGATGAAAATTTGCCCAAAAGCCTGGGGTGGTGTGTGGCAGGCCGCTATTGTGCGCCGTTTGTGTGGCGCGCCGATGGCAGCCGCGCCGCCACCGCCCGCCGAGCCTGCGCCGCGCAAAACGGGGGCATCAGGCCATGATTTCCAGAAGCTGCGGATCGGTGGCCTCCAGCTCGTAACTGGCGGCCACCAGCGCCACGCGCGCAATCACGCCATACATGTAAAAGCGGTTGGGCGCGCTGGCGCCCGGTTTTGCGCCCGCGCGCGGCAAACGGTTGTGCCCGTCAAAGGCCAGCGGAACATAGCGCGCGTCCGGGCCGCTGAGGTTATCGGTCTCGCTCGCACGGGCGCGCATGCGATAGTAACCGCCCACTACGTAGCGGTCGATCAGGTTGACCACCGGCTCGGCCACCGCCTCGTTCAGACGCTCTTGCGTCAAAACACCTTCCTGCACAATCACATCGCCCCCCTGGGCCAGCAGCGCCGCCAGCGCGGCGCTGGCCTTGCCAGCGTTGGCGGCGGCCAGTTCAGAAGCCTCGCGCACCACCGCAAAACCGGCCCCGCGCGACGCGTTATCCGGCTTGAGCACCACAAACGGCTTTTCCGCAATGCCATACTCCTTGTACTTGCGGCGCAGCCGGGCCAGCATTGCGCTGACGGCATCGCGCAGGCCCTCTTGCCCCTGAGGCGCGTCAATCTGCTCGCACAGCGCAAACAGCGGCGCGATCAGCCACGGATCAATGCCAAGCAGTTTTCCGAAGCGTTTGCTCACTTCTTCGTAACACCTGAAATGGCGGCTCATGCGGCGCACCATCCAGCCAGCCTGCAACGGCGGCAACAGGTATTGCTCGTGCAAATCCTCCAGAATACCGGGCGCACCAGCGGCAAGATCGTTGTTGAGCAAAATCGTACAGGGATCGAACTGCTTGAGTCCAAGCCGGTAGCGCGTGCGCTGCGCCGGATGAAACACCAGCGCCTCGCCATCGGGCAGCGCGTAAGTCGTGCTGCGCTTGAGCGCCGGATCGATCGAGCCAAATTTCACATTCAGCCCCGCCATGCGGAAAATTTGCTCCAGCCGCGCCAGACTGACCAGATAAAGCGTCGAGGGCGTGCCGTTTTCTGGCACGATCAGCAAATTGCGCGCCTCGGGACAAATCTTCTCGATGGCGGCCTGGGCGGCCTGCACTGCCAGCGGCAACACATCGTCCGACAAATTGTGCCAGCCACCGGGAAACAAATCGGTATCCACCGGCGCGAGCTTGAAGCCCGCATTGCGGATATCCACCGCCGCATACAACGGCGGCGTGTGCTCCATCCATTCCAGCCGGAACCAGCGCTCGATCACCGGCATCGCGTCCAGGATGCGTTGTTCAAGCTCGTTGATCGGCCCGGTCAGGGCGGTTTTCAGGTGAGGAACCATGGCGCGCAGTTCAGAAGTGGGCAAACGGAAGTGGATGCATTCTAAAGTGTGTCGCCCGCAAAAACCGCCTTGCCTTTGCAGGCAGCCACAACGCGGAGCGCAAAGCGGCTCTCCTGCCAACCCGCGCCTTGCCCGCTCAAGTCACAGCGGAATGCGTGGCAGCGGCCAGTTCAGCGCGCGTGGCCGCTGCTGGCGCATCCTCACGCATGGCAAGAAGAGCGCGATTGATCGCCGCCAGTCCTTGCGCGCTTTCGCAGCTTTTTTTGGGCGCGGCGCTCACCGCCCAAGCGGCTCGCCGATCTGCGGGCCTGTGACCTTGGACACTTCGGCGGGGTTGACAGCGTTGTACCAAGCGCGGCGTGTACCTTGTCTTCATCGGGCGCCTGTGCCTGTCAGCAGTTCCCTGCATTTGAATGCGGGTCGGATGGTCTGGCAGAGAAGGTGCCGTACCTCTTTTGGGGGGAGAAAGGCTGTCGCGCCAACGAAAAGCCGATGGATTGCTTGGCCGCCACGCCTTCGGCTCGCGCCTCGCAATGACGGAAACAAAAGGGAGCGCATTTCTTCATTGCCCTCATCCCCAACCCCTCTCCACAAGTGGAGAGGGGGAGCATATTGCCCCCCTTTGGGGAGAGATGGGGAGAGGTCGGGCAGAGGGTGGCGCGAAGCGCCGGGAGAGCAACCGTGTTCATTGTCAAGCGTTTTCTATCGTAAAAAGTTCTCCTTTCCGCACGGACAGCACGCTGCCTGTGGTATGCCAACGAATTTGTCCAGCACTGCTTCAGTCATTTTTC
>JAISNB010000146.1 GCA_031276435.1 Burkholderiaceae bacterium
TTGCGCGGTGACCACTTCGGTATAGGCCGCCAGGCCCGCCTGGTAGCGGTTCATCATTTGTTGCTCGATGCGGGTGGCGGCGTCGGCGCTGGCGCGGCTGCGTTCGATTTGCGCGGCCAGTGTTTGCAGGCTGACGAGCTGGTCTTCCACGTTTTTCATGGCGGCCAGCGCCGCTTGCCGGTAGGTGGCCGTGGCGGCGGCGTGCGCGGCGATGGCCTGGTCTACGGCGGCGTCGCGCTGTCCGGCGTCGAATACGAATTGCGCGATGGCCAGTCCCAGCGACCACAGCATGGTGGGCGAGGAGATGGCCTCAGGCAGGCTGGCGCCACTGGCGCTGATGCCGCCGGTGAGTGTGATTTGCGGGAAGAATGCAGAGCGCGCCACGCCGATGCGCGCGTTGGCCGCGACCACGGCGCGCTCGGCCGCTGCCACGTCGGGCCGGCGCAGCAGCAGCGTGGCGGGCACGCCGGTTGGGATGGGCGGCACGGTGTCCATCCACGGCGCGGGGGCAATGGCAAGGCTGGCTGGCGCGCGGCCTGTCAGCAGGGCGATGGCGTGCTCGTTCAGGGCGCGCGTGCGCTGCAAGGCCACGCGGCTGGCGCGGGCGTTGTCCAGTGTGCTTTGCGCCTGCAAGGTGTCGGTGCGCGCGGTCAGGCCCGCGTTGTAGCGGTTCAGGGTGATGGCGGCGCTGCGTTCGTAGCCGGTGATGATGCTGTCGATGAGGGCGATTTCGGCGTCGTTTTCGCGCAGCGCAAAGTAGGTTTGCGCCAAGCTGCCTTGCGCCGACAGGCGCGCTGCCGCCAGGTCGGCCTGGCTGGCCTGCACGCTGGCGCCTTGCGCGCGCGCCGCGTCGCCAAGTTTGCCCCACAGGTCGGGCGCCCAACTGGCTGTCAGGCCGATGGCGCCCGAGTGCGTGACGGGCACATCGCCCTGACCGCCAGCGCGGTTGCCGCTGGCCGTTGCGCCCACGGCGGGCCATAGCTGCGCGCGCTGCTGGCGCAGCAGGGCTTCGGCCTGGGCGACGTTGGCCGCGGCTTGCGCCAGGTTCTGGTTGGAGATGTCGATTTGCGCGATCAACTCGGCCAGCGGCGCGTCGTCAAACAGCAGCCACCATTGCCCGGTTTGCCACTGGGCCAGTGCCTGGCTGGCCGCTTCGGTGCTGATCCAGTCGGCGGGGGCGGCGACGGCGCTGGCAGCGGCGGGTTGCGCTTTCCATTGCGCGGGCAGTTCGAGCGGCGGCACGGCTTGCGCGGGCGCCAGGCTGCACGCCGCCAGGGCAAGCAGTGGCGGCAGCGTCGCCAGGTAAAGCGGCCAGCGGGCGCGCTGGCTGCCGCGCGGCAGGTCGGGGTTCAAAGGGTTGGGGTTCATGCGCATTTTTGGGTTCCCGGTGTGGCCGCTTACGCGGTTGCGCCGCGCGCCAGCAAGGCGGCTTGGCTGGCCTTGCGCCGACGCAGTTTGTCCATCAATACGTAGACGACGGGCGTGGTCAGCAGGGTGAGCAGTTGGCTGACCACCAGTCCCCCGATGATGGTCACGCCCAGTGGCTGGCGCAGCTCATAGCCCTGCCCAAAGCCAATGGCCAGCGGCAGCGCGCCCAGAATGGCGGCCAGCGTGGTCATCATGATGGGGCGAAAGCGTTTGAGGCAGGCCTCGCGCACCGCCTCGGTGGCGCTCAGGCCGCGCGCGCGCTCGGCGCTGAGCGCGAAGTCGATGATGAGGATGGCGTTTTTCTTGACGATGCCGATGAGCAGGAACACGCCGATGAGCGCCATGATGGAGAACTCCATGCGCAGCGCCAGCAGCGCCAGCACGGCGCCAAAACCGGCGCTGGGCAGGGTGGTGAGGACGGTGACGGGGTGAATCAGGCTTTCGTAGAGCATGCCCAGCACGATGTAGATGACCACCAGCGCCGCGGCGATGAGCAGCACCTGTTCGGACTGCTGTTTTTGCGCATCGGCGGCGGCGCCCGAAAATTCGCCGCGCATGTTGTTGGGCATGCTGCCGATGGCCTCAAGCGCATCCAGCACGGCCTGGCGCCCCTGCCCCAGCGAAACGCCTTCGGCCAGGCTGAAAGACAGCGTGCTCGACAGCTCGCCGCCGTCGTGGTCGACCGATGTGGGCACCGCCTTTTCGCCAAAGGTGGCGAAGGCCGAGAGCGGCACCATGCTGGCGCGCGCAACCGATATGGGCTGCCCCGTGGACGCGCTGCGCAGCGCCGGGTTGGCCGAGGCGGCCGCGTTGCTGGCCGTCACCTGTGCGCCAGCGCCGCCGCCGCTGGTCGCCGCGCGCGCCGCGGGCACGTACACGTCGGCCAGCGCCACGGGCGACTGGGTGTAGCGTTGCGCCCATTCCATGACCACGGCGTACTGGTTCATGTCGCTGTACATGGTGGCGACCTGGCGCTGCCCGAAAGCGTTGTACAGCGCGGCGTCCACGGCGTTGAGCGCCACGCCCAACTGGGTGGCCTTGTCGCGGTCGACGCTCACAAAGATTTCGACACCGTTGTCGCTCTGGTCGTCGTCCACGTCCGTCAGGCGCGCGTCGGCTTTCATGGCCGCCGCCAGCTTGAGTGTCCAGGCGCGCAGGTCGGCTTGGTTGTCTGACTTGAGGGTGAATTCGTAGCTGCTGTTGCTGCTGCGCCCGCCCATGCGCAACTCTTGCGCGGGCCGCAAGAACACGCGCAGGCCCGTGATTTGCGACAGGCCGGGACGCAGGCGGTCGGCCACTTCGCGCGTTTTGACGCGGCCTGGCCGCTCGGCCACCGGCTTGAGCGCCGCCGTCATGAAGCCGCCCCCGGCGCGTCCGCCCGAAAAGCCCACCACCGTGGCCACCGCCGGATCGGCGCGCACGATGTCGATGGCCTGCTGGAGCTTCTCGCCCATCGCGGCTGAAGAGATGCTTTGGTCGGCGCGCAGTCCGGCCACCATCATGCCGTTGTCCTGCTCGGGGAAATAGCCCTTGGTGATGACGCTGAACAAATAGGCATTCAGGCCGATGACCACCAGCAGCACGCCCACCACCAGCCAGGGCGCCGACAGCGCCCAGTCCAGCGCGCGCAGGTAGCCGCGCGTCAGCTTGTCCACAGTGGCCCGAACCGCGCAGCCCAGGCGCGCGCGCAAGGCGCCTGCCAGGCTTGTCGCTGGCTGCCGCTCAAGAAGGCTGGCATGCCCGGCGGTGTCGCGCCGCAGCAGGCGCGCGCACAGCATGGGCGTGGCCGTCAGCGAGATGAGCAGCGAGATCATGACCGCCACCGACAGCGTGAGCGCGAATTCGCGGAACATGCGGCCAATGGCCCCTTGCATGAACAGCATGGGGATGAACACGGCCACCAGGGAGACGCTGATGGTCAGCACCGTAAAGCCCACCTCGCGCGCGCCCACCAGTGCGGCCTGCATGCGCGGCATGCCCGATTCCAGATGGCGTGTCACGTTTTCGAGCACCACGATGGCGTCGTCCACCACAAAGCCGGTCGCCACGGTGAGGGCCATCAGCGTCAGGTTGTTGATGGAGTAGCCCAGCGCGTACATGGCGGCAAAGGTGCCCAGCAGCGATGCCACCGTCGCCACGGCGGGCACCACGGCGGCGCGCAGGCTGTGCAAGAACAGGCCCACCACCACCACCACGAGCAGCACCGAGACGATCAGGGTCAGTTCCACCTCGCGCACCGAGGCGCGAATGGAACCCGTGCGGTCGATGGCCACTTGCAACGCGATGTCCTGCGGCAATTGCGCGCGCAACTGCGGCAGCAGCGCCTGGATGGTGTCGGCCGTTTCGATCAGGTTGGCATCGGGCTGTTGCGTGATGTTGACCACAATGGCCGGTTGGCCGTTGAACATGCCGCGCGTGCGCGCGTCCTGCACGCCATCGCTCACTTGCGCCACATCTTCAAGCCGCACGTCCTGCTGGTTGCGCACGGCCACAATCAGCCGCTTGTAGTCGGCGGCGCGCAGGCCGGGCGCGGGCGTGAGCACCTGAAGCGCGCGGCCCGTTTTCTCGTCGCCCACTTCCAGCACGCCTTTGGGGCGGTTGGCGTTGTTGGCCTGCAAGGCGGCGCGCACATCTTCGGCGGTGACGCCCATGTCGTGCAGCTTGAACGGGTTGAGTTCCACGCGCACCGCGGGCAACGATCCGCCGCCCAGCGTCACATCGCCCACGCCATCGACTTGCAACAGGCGCTGGCTGACGATGTTGCTCACCGCGTCGTAAATCTGCCCCGGCGTGCGCGTCTCTGATGTGAGCGCCAGTACCATGAACGGCTGCCCCGCCGGGTTGGCCTTGCGGTATGTGGGGTTGGTGCGCAAGTTGGCGGGCAAATCGATGCGCGCGGCGTTGATGGCCGCCTGCACGTCGCGCGCGGCGCTGTCGATGTCGCGCCCCAGATCGAATTGCAGCGTCACGCGCGTGGAGCCGGTGCGGCTGCGCGAGGTCATCTCGTTGACGCCCGAGATGGTGCCCAGCGTGCGTTCCAGCGGCGTTGCCACCGTGCGTGCCATGTCGGCGGGGCTGGCGCCGGGCATGTTGGCCGATACCGAAATCACCGGAAACTCCACCGACGGCAGGCGCGCCACCGGCAGCAAGAAGAACGCGCCAATGCCAGCGAGCGCCAAGCCCACCGTGAGCAGTACCGTGGCAATGGGCCGCTCGATGAACAGGCGCGAGAGATTCATGCGCCGCGCGCTGTCATGCATGGCTGTCGCCCGCTTCTTCTGGCCGCCGGGCGGCCTCCCATTGCGCGGCTTGCTGCGCCTCGTCGGCAAAGGCGTGGGCCGAGCCATCGAGCCGCTGGCCCAGGCGGTCGAACCACAGGTAAATCACCGGCGTGGTAAACAGCGTCAAAAGCTGCGAGAGCACCAGCCCGCCAAAGATCGACAGGCCCAGCGGGCGGCGCAGTTCGGCGCCGTCGCCAACGCTAAGCATCAGCGGCACGGCCGCGGCCAGCGCGGCCAGCGTGGTCATCAAAATGGGGCGAAAGCGCAGCAGCGCGGCCTGGTGGATGGCCTCGCGCGCGGATTTGCCTTCGCCGCGCTCGGCCTCGATGGCAAAGTCGATCATCATGATGGCGTTCTTCTTGACGATGCCAATGAGCAGCACCAGGCCGATGATGCCCACGATGTCCAACGCGTGGCCGCTCAGCCACAGGGCCAGCAGCGCGCCCACGCCCGCCGATGGCAGCGTGGACAAAATGGTCAGCGGGTGCACGTAGCTCTCGTAGAGCACGCCCAGCACGATGTACACGCACACCACGGCGGCCAGGATCAGCCACAACTGGTTGGTCAGCGATTGCTCGTAAGCGCCCGCTGCGCCGCTCATACGCAGGCTGATCGCCTCGGGCAGGCCCGCGCGCGCGGCGGCGGCTTTGACGGCTTGCACCGCCGCGCCCAGTGACACGCCGGGCGCCGTGTCAAAGCCCACGGTGGCCGCCGGATATTGCCCCACGCGCAGCACTTGCAGCGCGGCCTCTTCCTGCACCACCTGCGCAAACGACGACAGCGGCGTGGTGCCGCCAGAACTGGTTCTGACGGGCAGATCGCGCAGGGTGCGCAGGCTTGTTTCCCCCTCGCGCGCCGATTCCAGAATCACGCGGTACTGGTTGGTTTCGGTAAAGATGGTGGACACGATGCGCTGGCCAAACGCGTTGTACAACGTGTTGTCCAGGCTGGAGGCGGTAACGCCCAGGCGCGAGGCGGTGTCGCGGTCGATCCTGACCATGGCGGCCAGCCCGGTGACGCCAGCGTCGGTGGTGGCGTGGCGCACTTCGGGCACGCCGTCCAGCGCGCGAGCAAGCTTTTGCGCCCACTGGTTGACCAGGGCCGTGTCCGCGCCCTCCAGGTCGAAGCGGAATTCGGTTGCTCCAGTGGCGCTGTCCACCGTCAAATCCTGCGTGGGTTGCAAATACAGGTTCACGCCCGCCACCTGGCTGGTAACAGCGTCGCGCAACCGCTGCATGATGCGCGCCTCTGAATCGCCCAGCACGCCGCGCGCGCGCAGGTTGATGGTCAGCCGCGCCGACGACAGCATGCTGTTGTTGGCCGCGTCCACGCCAACCACAACGCTGGCCGAGCGCACAGCCGGATCGGCCAGCACCACCCGCGCGGCGGCCTGCCCTAGGGCTGACATGCGCGCAAACGAGACGTCGCTGGCCGCTTCGAGCCGACCCTGCAACTGCCCCGTGCTCTGCGTGGGAAACAGCCCCTTGGGCATGCCCCAGTACAGCAGCACCGACACGGCCAGCGTGGCCAGCGCGGTCAGCAGCGTGAGGGTTTGCCGCGCCAGCACCCAGTCCAGGCCCCGCTCGTAGTGGCGCACCAGCCAGTCCATGTGCTTTTGCATCCAGTGTCCGACGCGGCCATGCACGGCCTCCAGCGGCTCCAGCCAGCGCGCCGACATCATGGGCACCAGCGTGAGCGATACCAGCGCCGAAAACAGGATGGTGATGGCCAGCGTGACGGCAAATTCGCGGAACAGCCGCCCGATGACCTCTTGCATGAACAGCAGCGGAATCAGCACCGCGATCAGCGAGACCGTCAGCGAGATGATGGTAAAGCCGATTTCGCCCGAGCCATGCAGGGCCGCCTCGAAAGCCGATTTGCCCCGCTCGCGGTGGCGGGCAATGTTTTCGATCATGACGATGGCGTCATCGACCACGAAGCCGGTGGCAATGGTCAGTGCCATCAGGCTCAGGTTGTTGAGCGAGTAGCCCAGTAGGTACATGGCGCCCACCGTGCCCATCAGCGAGATGGGCACCGCAATCGACGCAATCAGCGTGGCGCGCGCGCTGTGCAAGAACAGGAAGATCACCAGCACCACCATCACTACGGCCAGCACCAGTTCCATCTCAACGTGGGCCACAGAGGCGCGAATGCCCAGTGTGCGGTCGGTCAGCACCTGCACCCGCACGCTTTGCGGCAGGCTCTCGCGCAGCGCGGGCATGGCCCGCTGTATGGCGTCGACCGTGGCAATCACGTTGGCGCCCGGCTGCCTCTGCACGTTGACGATGACGGCGGGCGTCAAATCCATGGCCGCCGCCGCGCCGTCACTGCTGCCACCATCGGCGTGAATGCCGGTCCACGCGCCCAGGCGCTCGTTTTCAGAGCCATCGGTCACGCGCGCAACGTCTTTCAGGCGCACGGGCGCGCCGCCCGAGTAGGCAATCACCAGATCCTTGTATTCGTCGGTGGTCAGAAGCTGGTCGTTGGCGTTGATGGTGTACTGGCGCCGGGCGCCGTCGAACATGCCCTTGGCCGAACTGCTGTTGCCCGCGCTGATGGCGCTGCTGATGCTGTCAAGCCCCAGCCCGAGCGAGGCCAGCGCGTCCACATTGCCCTGGATGCGCACGGCGGGCCGCTTGCCACCGGCCAGCGTGACCAGCCCCACGCCGCTGATCTGGCTGATTCTGAGCGCCAGCCGCGTGTTGACCATGTTCTGCACCTCGGTCAGCGGCAGGCTGTCTGAAGTGATCGCCAGTTGCATGATGGGCGCGTCCGCCGGGTTGACCTTGGCGTAAATAGGCGGCGTTGGCAAATCAGCGGGCAGCAGCGCGCTGCCCGCGTTGATGGCCGCCTGCACCTGCTGCTCGGCGGCATCCATGCCCAGCGCAAGGTCGAATTGCAGCGTCACCATCGACACCCCGGCGCTGCTGGTGCTGCTCATGCGCGCCAATCCGGACATCTGCCCGAACTGGCGCTCCAGCGGTGCGGTCACGGTGCGGCTCATCACATCGGGACTGGCGCCCGGGTAAAGCGTTTGCACTTGGATGGTGGGGTAATCCACCTGCGGCAGCGCCGCCACCGGCAAAAACCGCAGGCCCAGCAGCCCCGCCAGCACAATGGCCAGCATGAACAGCGCCGTAGCCACGGGCCGCTGGATGAACAGGCGGGAAACGTTCATTGAATGATCCGCGCGCGGTGCTTTGCTGTTTCAGCCTGCCTTAACGGCTGGCGGCCAGTGCGGGCGCGCTTGACGCCATTGCCGCAGCGGGCCGCGCGCCAGCGCCGTCCGCGCCGGACGCCGCGCGCGCTGGCCGGTCGCCGCTCAACTGCACGGCGGCGCCCGCTTTCACGCGGTCGCCCCCTTCGGTGACCACGCGCTCGCCCGCTTGCACGCCGCTTTCAATCAAAACCCACTCGGCCGTCGCCAGTCCGCGCCGAACCGCGCGCATCTGCGCCACGCGCGCGTCGTCGATCACATACACATAGTCGCCCTGCGGGCCTGCGCGCACCGCCGTCACCGGAACCAGCACGCCCCGGACGGCGCCCAGTTGCAAGCGCACATTGACAAACTGGTTGGGAAACAACTGCCCCGTGGCATTGTCAAAACGCGCCTTGGCGCGCACCGTGCCCGTGGCCGTATTGACCTGGTTGTCCATCGAGAGGAAAGCGCCCTCGGCCAGCGTCTGCGCGCGCGCGCTGTCGAGCACCGCCACCGGCAGCTTGCCGCCCCGCTGCGCGGCAAGCACATCGGCAATGCGCTCTTGCGTCACGGCAAACACCACATCAATGGGCGTCATCTGCGTGATGGTGGCAATGCCCGTGCTGTTGGCCGCAACCAGATTGCCCGCGTCCACCGCACGCAAACCAATGCGCCCGCTGATGGGCGCGCGCAGCGTGGTGTAGTCCAGATTGATTTGCGCCGTGCGCTCGCTGGCGCGGTCGCTCTCCAGCGTGCCTTCAAGCTGCTTGACCAGCGCGGCCTGCACATCCACCTCTTGCCGGGCAATCGAATCCTGGCCCCACAGCGTCTGATAACGCTGCAACGTGGTGCGCGCCATGGCCAGTTGCGCCTCATCGCGCACGCGCTGGCCGCGCGCCTGCGCCAGCGCCTGCTCGAGGGGCAGCCGATCAATGCGCGCCAGCACCTGCCCCTTTTTCACCTGTTGCCCTTCGGTAAACAGCACCTCTTGCAGCACGCCCGAAACCTGCGGCGCCAGCGCAACCGCGTTCACGGACGTGACCGTGCCCAGCGCGTCAAGCTGGGTCTGCAACTCGCCCTCGCGCGCCAGCGCGTAACCCACCGTCACCATGCCGCCCGCGCCACCCGGGCCGCCGCCCGGCCTGCCCAAACCCGGCTGCGCGCCAACAGGCGGCATCTGCTGCGCGCGCTGCGCCAGATACCACGCGCCGCCAACCAGCAAAGCCACGAACAGCAAAGTCAAAAGCGCGCCCAGCCAGCGCCGGCGCGGGCCGGACTGCTGAACGCGCAAACCACCCGCCGCCGCATTCGCGCAGGGTGGTGAAGGACGCTGGGAGGAACCGGGTTCTGATACAGCCATGACAATAGACCAGACGAGCCAGCAAACATTGCAGCCCAAAGCGGAAACCACGCGATATTAGCCGTTATCATGTCAGGCCTGTTTGTTGATGGGTTAAAGATGTGTAAAGAACAAGCGCCTCAATGTCGCGCGCTAAGCGCCCTTTTTCAGCGCCGTCCGGCAAGGTTTTGCCACGCCACCCCCGCGCCCCGCTGGCGTTGCCAGGGCTTGGGACGCAATCCCCCAAAAAGACCATGAAAACCAAACCGCCTTCCCGTCAAGCATTGCACGCGACAAAACCAAAGTGCGCGCACACTCGCGCAACATGCAGTGCCACAACAGCATTGCATCCCCGCCAGACACATTGCCGCGCCATGGCGCGCGGGCAGCGCCCGGCCTTGTAGCCAGTCATTGGAGCGTGCCCGCGCAATGTGCCCATGCCATCCATCGCCCAAAAGAAAGTGTCCGTCAAACACTTTGCCCCGATTTGCTGGCCGCCGCCTTGCCGCGCGCGCCAGACCCCGCAAGGCATACACTCTGCCCCAGGCCGCAACCACAGAGTGCGCCGATCTGCCGCCCGGGCACTGCATCACATTTGATACGACAAACCACAAGGGGAATGTCATGAAAAAATCACACGCTGGCGCGCTTGTTTTGGCTTGTTTGTCCGCCCCGTGCCTTGCCAACACCGATTGCGGCAACGCGCAGACACAGCTTGAGATGAACCAGTGCGCCGCAAAAGAGCATGAAGCCGCCGACAAAGAATTGAACGCGATTTACGCGGCGTACAGAAAATCTCTTGACGCAAAAAGCAAAGCCGCGCTGGCAAAGGCACAAAACGCATGGATAAAATTTCGCGATCTCTCTTGCGCCTTTGAAACAATGGGGCCGATTGGCGGCAGTATTTATCCCATGGAGTCGGGTTTGTGCCTTGCCCAAAAAACGCGCGCAAGATCCGAGGAAATCAAAAAACTCAGCGCCTGCGAAGAGGGCGATTTGTCCTGCCCCGGCAGATGAAACGCCGCGCAACCGCAAGAGGCAAGCCGTGAATTCACTTGGATTCAGTCATCTGTCCCATACATATGATGGCGCTCCGCAGGCGGTTTTCAATGATGTGTCCTTGCAGATTTATCGCGGCTGGACGGGCATTGTTGGCAAAAGCGGCGCGGGCAAAACCACGCTTGCAAAACTAATTGCCCAAAACGCCAAAATATCCGTTTGTTATGCTGAACAGCGCACGGACAGCGCGCCGCGCCATGCCAGAGATTTCATGGATGCCACCGATAAAGAGGCGATTTTGCTGCGCGCGCGGTTGAACATAAAAAGCGACTGGCTTGGCCGCTGGGACGAATTAAGCCATGGCGAGCGCAAGCGTTTGCAAATTGGCGCGGCGCTGCATGGACACCCGGAACTGCTGGTTGTGGACGAACCCACCAACCATCTGGACGCCCAGGCAAGAGACCATCTGGCCAGTGCGCTGGAGCAATACAGCGGATTTGGTCTTTTGATCAGCCACGACCGGGAGCTTCTGGACGCTTTGTGCAAGCGGACGATTTTTGTTGAAAACGGCGGCGTGGATGTGCGCGCAAACGCTTATTCCATCGCCGCGACCGAGCGCGAACGCGAGATGGAGCACGCCGCCAGGCGGCATGATTTGCAGTCCAGGGAAATCAAAAAACTGGAGCGAACAACGCAAGCGCGGCGCGAAAAGGCGGAGCAAAGCCGCAAGCGAATCTCAAAACGCGGCACAGACCCCAAAGACAGTGACAAAAGAGAGCGCATCGGCAGGGCGATTGTGTCTGGCAAAGACGCGACGGATACAGGCATTTTGAGCAACCTCCAAAGCCGCCTGCATCAGGCGCAAGACAAGCTGCAAGCGCCTGCCCCGCGCTATGAGATGGGCATAACAATCGAGGCAACGGCTTTTCCAAAACTGTTTCCGATAATTTTCGAGGATCGCACAATCGAGGCGCGTGGCCGCATTGGCATTTTTGGGCGCAACGGAAGCGGCAAAAGCAGGTTTGTGGCGCGTTTTATTCAAAGCCGTGCCTGGAACCGGGGCGAATTGCTCTACATGCCGCAGGAGATCACCGCCGACCATTCGGCAAAACTGCTCAAAAGCGTGCAGGAAATGAAAAACGAGGACAAAGGCTTTTTGATGAGCCTGATTGTCCGTTTGGGCAGCGATCCCAAGGCGTTGCTGCAAAGCGCGCTGCCCAGTCCGGGCGAGACGCGAAAACTCCTGCTCGCGACGGGGCTTTTGCAAAGGCCCGCGCTGGTTGTGATGGATGAGCCGACCAACCATCTGGACATCGGCTCTATTGAGGCGCTGGAAACCGCGCTGAAAGCCTACAATGGCGCGCTGTTGCTGGTCAGCCACGACCGCCGTTTTCTGGCCAGTGTCTCGGATGAGGTCTGGCAATTTTGATGCATGAAGGAGTACGCAAGATGGCAGGAAAATTTTTCATCTGGTTCTGGATCGGCTTGTTTTGCGCCCGGGTAGATGGCGCGGAGCCGCTGATGGAGGGCGATATTGTATTTCAGTCTTTGCTTTTAGGCCAGGGCCAGGCCATTCAGGCCGCGACCCATTCCAAGTATACGCACATGGGGTTGATTCTGGAGGAACAGGGCAGCTTTTATGTGCTGGAGGCGTCAAATACCGTGCGCACAACGCCGCTCAATGTGTGGATCAGAAGCGGCGATGACGGGAAATACGTGGTGAAAAGGCTCAAAAACGCAGCCAAGGTTTTGAGCGCGCAGACGCTGGCAAAAATGCGGGCGGAGGGCGAGCGGCTCAAGGGCAAAAGTTACGACCTGACGTTTGGCTGGAGCGACGAGAAGATTTATTGCTCGGAGCTTGTGTGGAAAATCTACCAGAGGGGCGCCGGCCTGGAGATTGGAAAATTGCAAAAGCTTGGCGAATTTGATTTGAGCAGCGCCGTGGTGCAGGAGAAACTCAAGGAGCGGTACGGTGACAGCATCCCCCTGGATGAGATTGTCATATCGCCTGCGTCCATGTTTGAGAGTGAACTTTTGCGCACGGTGGAGTCCAAGCAGTAGCGCGCGCGTTCATGCGCGTATTCACGAGTGCATATGCCAGTCAGGAACCGTTTGAATGAAATATCATTTCGCAAACAGCCATGAATTTTTACACCCAGTAGAATGCAAGAGCGTTCTGCCAAAGCCTGATGGGCGCACCCATGAATGTATTTCCGTTTCTCGGAAGCTGGAATCTTGTGGTTTACTTCATCCTCAGGGATGCCTATCCGCCCACCGCGTCCCCGGAGCACATCACAGCCGAGGAGATCGAGCGGGACCAGCGCGCAGATTTCAGCGGGCAAACGCTGTGGGAGATCATTTGCCTGGAGGCGGTGGATACGGAGTATTCGCACATCTACCACGCCAAAGCCTGCGCGGAAGCGGCAAGGCGCGGCCTGGCGGCAGGCGAATTCAAAAAGGCGCGCAAGTTCATGTGGCTGACGGCGGGCTGGCTCAACTTCAAACTGATGATGTGGGACTGGGTTCATCTGGACGAAAACGATGTTCTGAAAGCCGTGGACATGCAGCGTGAAAGGCATCTCATCAGTGAGAAAAAATGGCGCCTGATGCGCACCTATGTGGATCAGATAAAACAGATGGACATGGTATACAATGGCAGCATTGCAAAACAAGCCGATGGATGAAAAACCGATCTGGTTTCAAAGTACAAACACCCAAGCAGCACGACTTGACCGCCTGGCCGGGCGGCATCACGAGGGCGCGCCACTTGTGGCCGCATTCGGTTGCAAGACCGGGCACACCAAAGCCGCATGGAAATCCATGCATGTTTATGACACCCATTTCAAGAGGACCGAGAAATGAATAACACTGTTCGCTGGAACATTGCCGTAGCGCCCGAAGTCGACCAATCGGTACGCATGTACATTGCCGCCCAGGGCGGCGGGCGCAAGGGCGATTTGTCCCGCTTTATCGAGGATGCCGTGCGCTCCTACCTGCTGGAGCGCGCCGCCGAACAGGCCAAAAGCGCGGCGTCGGGCATGGGCGATGGCGTTTTGAACGATCTGGTCAACGAGGCCGTGCAATGGGCGCGTGAAAACTGATGCGCGCCGTTTTGGATACCAGCGTGCTGCTTGGCGCGTTGATTGCCCCCCAAGGCTTGCCGACAGACGCCATTTACCGCGCCTGGCGCGCGGAGCGGTTTGATCTGGTGACTTCCACCGCGCAGCTTTACAAGCTGCGGCAAATTGGCCGTTATCCCCGGCTCAAGGCGGCAATTTTGCCAGCGCACCGCATCGAGACGATTGTCAACAACATGCAGCGCGCCATTATTCTGGATGCGCTGCCGCCCGCCTCGGCTGTGGCCGATTCCGCCGCCAACAAGGACAAGGACGCGCTTTTGCTCTTGTCCATGGCCCAGGCCGGCGAGGCCGATTACTGGGTCACCGACAACCTGCATTGCGCCCAACTGTCGCAGCGCGGGGGCACGGGCCGCACGCGCGTCGTCACGCCAGAGGCGTTTCGCGACCTGCTGGCGCGTTGACGCGCGCCAGGGCCAACACCGCGGGCGGCGGCGTGGTGCGCTACCCGCGCGCGGAGCGGTTTCGCGCGCGCTCAACTGCCCTTTTGCGTTGCCAGCATCAGCGGGTTGGGCGTGGGATCGGCAATTTTGGTGAGCACGTTGTGGTCGGTGTGGTGAAACGGCTCGTCCAGCCCGGTGATTTGCATCACGGTGTCTTCGTCGTACCACCAGTTGCCATCGTCGCTGAAGCCCACCCGGATGCGGAACTCGGTGGTCTTGAACGCCTGATCCAGAAACGGGCCGGAGCAAATGCCAAAGGTCTGGCTGCCCAGCGTGGCCACAAGCTCGAACTCGCTGGCATCGGGCGCGACAACGCCACCGGCCATGACCACTTGCGCGCGCGGAATGGTCAGCGTGTGAATCACCATGTGCGTGGCTGGCTCCCACAGCCAGTAGCCCACCTGGTCGTGGTAGGTCTTGACCTGATCGGGCTTGGTGATGTGCGTGTGGTAGCGCAGGCCGTAGAACAGTTGCGGGCCGTTGGTTTGCGGGTCTATGGGTTGCAGCTCCATGCGCTCCACATACACCTGCTCCTTGGGGCCTTCGGCCTTGGGCTTGACATCCATGCCGCGCTGGCCGCGCCACACGCCCGCCATGCGCGCAAGCGGCCCCAGATTGGCCAGGGTGTTCACGTCGGCCCTGGGTTCGGTGTAAATGTCTGACGGATAAGTAAAAGCTGCGTGGGTTGTCATGGTGAATTCCCTTGTTGACTCAGGAAAGCGCATTGTGCCTTGCGCGGGCGACACAAATTTTTCCGCCGCGCCACAGTCACCAGCGCAGCCTCGTTTGTCAGAACTTGCCGATTATTTTTTGAGAATTTCGCCTCAACCCCAAGGGCAAGGCCCTTTGGGGCGCGCAAGCATCAAAGCGGCGGAGCGTTTTGCGCCCCATCACCCTGACACGGCGCGCGCTTCGCGCGCGAGACGGCTCCAAAAAGCCACCAGCAGATTCTGGCAAGATGGTGGCAGGCGAAGGGCCGCCAATCCATCGATCCATCTGCCCGCCGCCCCGTGTCATCAAACCGCCATGCACATGCAGTGCAATCGTCACGCAACGCCACTCCCGTTTTTTGCACATGAAAATCCTCATAGTCACCGACGCCTGGGAACCCCAGGTCAATGGCGTGGTTCGCACGCTGAAAATGACCCGGCACTGCCTGCAAGAGATGGGCCATCAGGTATTCATCCTGTCGCCGCAGGACTTTCGCGCCATCCCATGCCCCACCTACCCTGAAATCTCCCTGGCGCTGACCACGCCCGCGCAAGTGGCCAAACGCATCGACGCGCAGGGCATCGACTGCCTGCACATCGCCACCGAAGGCCCGCTGGGCTGGGCCGCGCGCGGCATCGCCAAAAAACGCGGCTGGCCGTTTACCACCGCCTATCACAGCCGTTTCCCGGAATACGTTTACGCGCGCTTTCGCATCCCGGTCGGCCTGGGCTACGCCGTACTGCGCCGCTTTCACAACGCGGGCCGCGCCACACTCACACCCACACCAGCCATCATCGAAGCGTTGCGCGCGCGCGGCTTCACGCAACCCAGACTGTGGTCGCGCGGCGTCAACCTGCAAACCTTCAGCCCCCAGGGCGAAACCCTGCCGCGCGATGGCGCCGCCGCCGCCGACCCCGTGTTTTTATACGTCGGGCGGCTCGCCGTCGAAAAACAGGTGCACAAATTTCTGGAACTCGACTTGCCCGGCCCAAAATGGGTAGCGGGCAGCGGCCCTGAAGAGGCGCGCCTCAAAGCGCGCTTTACCGACAACGTGCGCTGGTTTGGCGTAGTCTCCGGTGCCGACCTGGCACGCCTTTACCGCAGCGCCAGCGTCACCGTATTTCCCAGCGTCACCGACACCTTTGGCCTGGTCATGGTGGAATCCATGGCCTGCGGCACGCCCGTGGCGGCCTACCCGGCGCCCGGCCCCATCGACGTAATCGGCCCAAACTCGGCTGGCGGCGTGCTGAACACCGACCTGCGCGCCGCCTGCTTGGCCGCCCTGCAACTGCCGCGCGACGGCGTGCGCCGCCACGCCGAACAGTTCAACTGGCCGCACGCCACCCGACAGTTTGAACAAGCCCTCTCGCCCATCCACCCGGTGCGGCCCGCCGCCGCCAGCGCAACACCTGCCGACACGCGGCAACCGTAAAAAAAACCGCCTGGCCGCTTTGCGCGAGTGCAGCGCATTTTTTTGACATCGCCCCGGCAGGGGCAAGAGAGTGCGGGTGAGCTGCCGCGTCGCTGCACTCCTCGCAATGACGCCGAAGGCGTGGCGCGCCAGCCCAGCCGCCTACCGCGTTTCGCCTTCCGGTTTTTTGTCGCCTCGCAACAAGCTCAGTGCCATGCCGATGAGCAGGCCCACGCCTGCCAGCAAGGCGGCCCAGAGGATGTAGGTTTTGTTTCTAGCCGCCGTTGCCGCCGCCGCCGTCGTGGTGGTAAGCACGCTTTGGGCGGACGCGGCTGCGTCGGCCAGGCGCGCGGTGCCGAATTTCACTTTCTCCGGGTGGCTGGCGTCGTAGGCTGGCGCGAGCGTGGCCAGCGGGAGCGCTGCCGATTGCGCCTGTTCGCGGCCAAAGGCCAAGCGGTAAGGCGGCGCGCCGCGCGCCAGAAAGATGAGTTGGTGCCCGGATATGGCAACGCGCAATTGCGGCGGCGTTGGTTGTCCCAGGCCGCCGCCGCGGCTGTCGATTTGCAGGCGCAACTGGTTGACGGCGGTGCCGGGCAGGTCGATTTCTTCTTGCACGTCCTGGCCGCCACCGGGCGCCGGAAGGCGGTAGAGCAGGGCGCGCGCCAGCGGTTGCCAGATGTCGCGCGGCGGGTGGTTCGGGCGGTGGTGTTTGAGGCCGATGCGTACATCATTGATGGTGGCCCGTGGCGTGGTGGTTTGCGCCGATTGCCACGCGCCAGAGACGATGACCGGGGCCAGGGTGTTGGGTTCGGTGATGGCCACATGCACCCGTTGCAGCGGCAATCGGGTGGGCAGTTGCCAGACAAAGTCCACCGCGTTTGGGTTGCTGGCGTTTTTGTCCGCGCTGTCGGCGCGCTGGCCGGGCATGGCTTCTGACCAGAGCAACGCGGCCTGGTCGGTTGCCTGTACGCTGGTGAGCGTTGCGGCGGTGAGGGTCGGGGCGGTTTCCGGCGTGAGCCAGGTCAGGCGCAGATAGCGCGCTTTGTCGCCGCCGCCGGGCAGGCGCACTTCGTTGCGTTCGATGCGCTCGCCGTCAAATTGCAGCCGGGCGATTTGCCCGGTGCCCCAGGCGCGCCAGTGTTGCAGGTCGTCGCTGGCTTCGATGCGCAGTTGCTGGAAGCCTTCGGCGCCGTTTTCCCAATCCAGCCGCAGCCGCTCCGGGGAAAAGTCCAGCGCGGCGCTGGCGTCCAGCAGCCAGCCGCGCAGCGGCAGTGCGCCCGCCCCGGTTTTTTGCGCAGCGGGGTCGGAGAGGACTTCGACCAGCAGGCCGCTGGCGTCGCGGCGCACGCGCATCGCCATGTCGTCGGTGTTGTAGGTGTTGCCGCCGTCGCCGCCTCTTGCGCCGTAGAGCGGAAAGAAGCGCGTCCGGGCTTCGCGCCGGGTTTCCGTGTGCTGGCCTTGCACCGCCGTCAGCGCGTAGGGCAGCGCCTCGCCCGCCGCGTTGAATACGCGCAGGTCGCGCAAGTCGGCGTGGGCGGCGCCCCAGTACACGGACATGGGCAGATCAAGGCGGTACCAGGTCGCATCGCCTTCGGTTTGCAGCAGGGCTTGCCGGGCGTAGTCTTCGGGCGCGTCGGCGGCTGCCGTGCTGGCGCTGGCGGCCAGCAGGCTGGCGCAAAGCAGGGCTTTCCAGCCGGTGGTGTGGTGGCAAGACATGTGATTTACTCCTGACGCGCGGCGCGGGATGAAGAAGCGGGCGATGGGGCATCCTCATCACGTCCGCGGCGCGGCGGCAGGGGCGAGAAATAGCCCACGATCAGCAGCAAAACGCCAACGCCGATGAACGATACGACGCGCGCCAGGCTGCCGCTGCCGCCCAGTTCGACGAAGAAGAGCTTGACCACCACCACGCCCACCAGCGCGGCTCCGGCCATCCAGAGGCTGCGGTTTTCGCGGCGATGGCCGCCAATCATCATCACCAGCGCGCCAAGTGTCCACACCAGCGACAGCCCCGCCTGCACGCTCATTGAGGCGATCAGGCTGCCCGCGTTGAAGGCCACGCCTTCCCAGTGGTGCACGCTGCGGCAGACGGCCATGGTCAACAGGCCGAACAGGCACAAGCCCAACAGCGCCTGCGCCAGCGCGGCGGGGCAAAAAGGTGCGTCCGTTTGGGCGTGGCGGGCAAACGGCCCCTGGCTCCAGCGGTAGACCGTCAGCAGCACCAGCAGCAGGCCGATTTCCAGCGGGTTGACAATGGGCAGGTAGGGCAGGGGCCAGGCGGCGCCGTCGCTCAGCAGGTTGGCGAGCACGGCCCAGGCCAGCAGGCCGGGCGCGACCAGTGCGGCGGCATGCGTGCGATAGGCGCGCGCATAGGCCGTCATGGGCCAGAAGTTCTGGCGCGGCGCGCGGCTCATCCAGAGCAGGTACAAACTGGGCACCAGCGCCCAGCCCAGCCAGCGCCAGGCGTTTACCTGAGCCGAGAGCAGCAGCATGCCGTCGTGCGCGGCCTGCATCAGCACGGCCAGCAGCAACCAGCAGAGCAGCACATGCAGGCTGCGGGCCATTTGCGCGTGCAGCAAATCGGCCAGGCGGCGCAGGGTCAGCAAGTGCGCGGCAAAGAAAACCAGCCAGACCGACAGGCCAAGCGGCGTCAGCAAAATGCTGGCGTCGCGCAAAAGGGGCGACGCGTCCACCAGCACCATGACCGCCGCCACCGGCGGCAGCAGGCAGGCAGGCAGCGCCAGCGCGCGCCACGCCGTGCGGCGCGCAAGCCACATCCACACCTGCGCGGAAAGCACGAGCGCGAGCAGCGCGGCATAGCCCAGCTGCGGGGCCGGGGCGACAAAGCGGGCAAGCTCGGCAAAGCCCGTCCACACCCACCAGCCCACGCCCCAAAGCAAAAGCAGGCTGGAGAGCGCGCCCAGTTGTTTGACGCCAATGAGGCTGCCGATGTCGCCATCATCGGCACCCTCATCCTCATCACCGGATTGCGCCGCCGTGCGCCGACTGCGCCGCGCGCGCGCCAGCGTGGCGGCCAGCGTCTTGATGTTGGAGAAAATCACGCGCTCGAATTGCCACGCGCCCATCAGCGCGGCCAGCGCCAGCGCCGCTGGTATCCAGAAATCAAAATGCAGCAGCGGCGTCACGCCCGCTAAAGCGGCAGTGGTAAATTGCGCCGCATCCAGCATGAAGGCCATGCCGCCCACGGCTTGCATCAGCGCGCCAAAATAAAAAACCGGGCGGCGTTGCAGCAACAGCCCCACCCAGAGAATCAGCAGGCCGCTGGCCGCCCAGACCGCGCTGACCTGCACCCAGCTCAATTTGAAAAACGCCGCCAGATTCAGCAAGCTCAGCCCCACCAGCACTACGACATTCAAGCCCGTTGCCAGCGCCGCCGGAGGCTGATGGTGCGCCTCGCCCGGGTTGGCTTCCTGGTGCACAAAAAGGGTGCAGGCAATCAGCACCACGCCCAGCGGCAAGGCAATCAACAAGCCTTCCAAGCCCAAATCTAGCACGCTGCTTGTGCCCGGGAGCGTTTCAGACCCGAGCAGGAAAACCAGGCCGCCCAAAAGCTCGATGCCCAAGCCGTTGACCAGGAAAGCGCGTGATTTCAGCCGCAATCCTGCAAACAAGGTCACCAGCCCCATCGCCGCCCAGCAAACCACCGTCATGGAAGCCGCAAAACACAAGGGCGGCAGCAGGTAGAGAAAGCCCAGAGCGGGCAGCGCAAAGGCGGGCAGCAAAACACGGCTTCCGCTTTCTGCCAGGTGTTTCTCGCCGCGCAGCAACACATCGCGCAACACCCAGCAAAGGGCGAGCGCGAAAATCGCAAAAACCAGGGGATGCAGGTAATAGAGAATCCCCAGGGCGGGCAGCACGAGCGCGGGCAGCAAAATGCTTTCCCCGATCTGGGGCGTGGGGCGCTTCTGGCCGCCGCGCAGCAAAATATCGCGGCGCAAAACGCCGTGCGCAAACAGCAGCGCCGCGCCAAGCAGCAGCGCGCCAATGGGCGGCGCGGCCAGCAGTGTGGCAGTGCCCCAGGTAACGTCGCCTAAATAAGCCAGCGCCGATGTCGCCATCAGCAAAAGCGCAAAACCTTGCGCCAGCCGCCGCGACTGGCGCAGCCCCAGCCAGTACAGGCCCGCGCCCTCGACCGCCCAGGCCGCCGAAGTCCATTGCGCGTCCAGCGCCAGCGGCACCGCCAGCGAGCCAAACACCACGCCCAGCGCCAGATAAACCTCCCGCAGCAAAATCAGCCGCCGCCAGGTCTCGCGCCCGCCCAAGGCAAAAGCCAGCGTCAGGTAAAACAGGCCCAGCGCCAGCGCCGAAAACGCCATGCCGAATTCAATGTGCCGGATCACCGCGCATTGCAGGCCAAAACCGATGATGGGCGGGCCAAACACCAGGCTGCCATCCAGATAATCGGTGCGCCGCGCTGATTGCGACAGCAGCACCCGCCGCGCGTCGCCCCCGGGTTCGCGCCCGGCGGCCAGCAACTGGCGCCGTGTAAACAGCAGGCCAATGGCAACGTACAGCAGGAAAAAGAGCAGCAGAAAAGGCTCGGTGCTGGCAAACAGCTCTGGTTTGTAAGAGCGCGCACCCCAGGCAATGCCAATGCCAAACGTACTCAAAAAACCAATCAGGTTCAAAATGCGCCAGGCCTTGAACCACGCCACCAGCGCAATGCCCGCGGACAGCAGGGCAAAATAGCTGAACAAGGCCACATGATTGCCGCTGCCGGTGGAAGCCAGCACAGGCGCGGCAAAACCGCCGAGCGCCGCCGCGCAAGCCAGGCCCAGAGCATCTTGCCTGACCGCCAGAATCACCGAGCAAACCGTAATCGAAACCAGCAAAACCAGCGTCACCCCGGACGGCAGCAGGCCGTGCATGCGGTAGGCCGAAAACACCGTCAGATAAAGCACCGCAATGCCCGCGCCCTGCATCAGCAGGCCATAGGCAGGCTGTTTCTTGCGCAAACGCCAGCCCAGAACCAGCAAGGCCAGCGCCGTCAGCGCGACGCCAACATAGCGATACTCCACGGGCAGATGCACCCGCTCGGACGCATAACGCAGCAAAAAAGCCAGACCAATGAATAGCAGCACCACGCCCACGCGCAAAACAGCATTGCCGCCCCAAACCCACGCCAGGGCACGCGCCAGCAAAGTGGGCGCGGGCGGCTCGGCGGGCTTGAACGGCGCTCTGGGTGGCGATTTTGGCAGCGGCGCGGTGGCAGAACCAGCGGCTCCCCCGGCGTTGGGGAGCGCGGCTTGCTCGGCGGCAGAAGGCGGCGGCACAGGGTTGCTGAACGCGGCCAGCGCGTCGGCGGGCGCTGTCGCGGGCATTGCGGCTGCGGGTCTTTCGCGCGCGGGTATCACCGTTGCGTGCGCCGTTGTCGTTGGGACTGCCACTGCTGCCGCGGCCTTGGCGGAACCGGCTTGGTTTGCCGCCGCCGCAACTGGCTGCGGCGCTTGGGCCGCCGCTGCCACTGTTGGGGCCGCCACATCGGGCGGTGGTGGCGTTTGCGCCCGCGCCGCAACGGCTTCGGGCGCAAACGGCGGCGCGGCAGGCGCTGCTGCTGCGCTGGGGCCTGACAAATCCGCCGCCTCAAGCCGCGCCAGCCGGGTCGACACCAAATCGTAGCGCGCCACCAACTCCTTCAACTGCTCTTGCAGCAACGCGCAGCGTTTGGCCAGTGTGCTCTGGTAGGCAAGCAACACAAAAGGCAAGACCAGCCACGCAATCAGAACAATGCCGGCAATGCCAAAACCAATCACTTCCATACAAAAAAGCCCTTCCCGACAGGCGGCGCGCGCAAGCGGCGCACTCTTCGCCGTGCCCTGTCACAGCAGGCAGAATGGTACTCCATGCCCATTGGCGCGGCGGCGTGCGCGCGGGCAAAGGGCAAGCCCTTTGCGCTGCAACCCGCACCGCGCGGCCAGCTTGCCGCCGCGGGCAGCGCGCCTTGTTGCAACCCGTCCCCGCCGCGTGGCTGTTTTGAACCGCCACTGGCGCCTGCCGCCTGCTGCAAGCGGCGGCGCGGCACGCAAAATCCTGCCCTTCGCGCGGCGGCATGGCTCTGCTAAGATGCCTTTTCCCTGCGCGCTTTCCCCCTTTTCCTGCCATGACCACCTGGTTCAGCCAATTCCGATCCGCCAAATACCAAACCGTCCACTGGCTGTTGTGGACGCTGGTGGAGTTGCCAATCGTGTTTCAGTGCCTGCTTTTTTCAGTGGGTGGTGTGCTCATGATCTTGGTGGAACTTCTGGGATGGCAAGAAATTTCCTGGATAGATCAAACCCTCTGGCAGACTTTGGTGACGGCGCTGGTTTTTGTCCCGTCTTTTCTGCTGCTCTTCTGGCTGGAGTTTCGCCGGGGCCGCCGCTGGGCCGCGCAATCGCAGCCGTTGCAGGCGGAAAGTGTTTGGGCGCGTTATTTTCCATATCTCATACCCGTGCTGTATGGCTGGAGCCTGTGGACGCTGACCTGGCTGCTGCCGGACTGGGAGAGCCAGTTCATGATCGCTTTCTTTCCCTTCCTCCCTTTTTTGCCGCTTCTGGGCATGGTGGCGTTGAGCGGCACCGCCGCCTTCTGGTTGCCCGTGATCCACAGCGGAATTTATCTGCTTGCCGCCACGGCCTTTGCCACGGGCACCTGGAAAAGTGGCCGCCTTGCCGTGCGCTTTGACTGGCGCGTCCTTTGCGTTTGCGCCCTGCTTGGGCTGCTTGTGGCCGCTTCCAGTGTGCAGGAATGGATACGCTATCACAGCCTTTTGCACGAAGACCCGCAATATCCGGCACTGCTTGAAAACCGATACACCCACCGCTACCGTCCTTTTGCCAACGACAGCGCAAAAAACCTGACACCGCTGCGCCAGTCGCCCGCCCTGCGCTTTACCAGCGATTTTCCAAGACTGGACGGCGCCACAGCCCTTTTCCCCATCTACGCCGCCGCCGCGCAAGCGCTTTATGCACCGCCCGAATTCGTTGGCATGCAGGCGCGTTTGGAATTTGAAGAAAATGTGCAATGCAGCACCACGCCGCGCGCCTACGACCGTTTGATCGACGGGCATGTTGACCTGATTTTTGCCGCTGCCCCGTCCAAAGCGCAAGAGGCGCTCGCCGCCGAAAAAGGGTTGCAATTTACCCTGACCCCGTTTGCCCAGGAAGCCTTCGTATTCCTGGTCAACGCGCAAAACCCGGTCAACGGCTTGAGCGTCGAGCAAATCCGCGCCATCTACAGCGGCCAGACCAACGACTGGAAGGATGTTGGTGGATTGCCGGAAAAAATCATGCCCTTCCAGCGCGAAGCCAACTCCGGCAGCCAGACCGTCATGGAAAAATTCGTCATGCGGGAACTGGCGCTGAGAAAACCGCTGGAAGAAGAGCGGATAGAGGGCATGGGCGGACTCGTCCGCTCCGTGGCCGACTACCGCAACTACAAAAACGCGCTTGGCTATTCATTCAGGTTTTATGTCACAAAAATGAACAGCGCGCCTGGCATCAAACTCCTGGAAATCGATGGCGTCGCCCCGACGGTGGAAAACATCCGCGCGGGCCGCTATCCGCTGACCGAAACCGTGTACATGGTCACCATCAAAGACCGCCCGCAATCCGGACACACGCGGCAACTGCAAGACTGGTTTTTAAGCGAAGCCGGCCAGCAACTGGTGGAAGACGTGGGCTATGTCGGCCTCGCCAGCCAATAAGCCGATAAGGCGCTGACGCGCGCACAACATCCTTCCCGCATTTCCCCTCGCCCCCATCCTCACCTCCGCCTTTCTCCACAAGTCTCTTCATTGCCCTTGCCCCCCATGGGGGAGAGGGTTGGGAAGAGGGAACAAAGGGGGAGAAATGGAGAGAGGCCCGGAGGCACTCTCTCCCTTAAAGGGAGAGGCGAGCGGCTTTCCCGGCGTTTTCCGGCTTGCGCCTTGACGCCCTTGATGTCCGAAACACTTGCTCATAGATTGCACATCGCCGCTTCGCTCCTCGCAATCCATGTTTCAACAACGCAGCCGACATGCGGCGCTTTGCGTCGAAGGGTGCCTGCCTTCTACTCCAGTGCCACTTCCACGCACCGGGCATCGGCGCTGGCGGCAGCAACTTGCCCAGGCTCTCCAAGCGCCACCCTGTCATCGCCAACGCCCAGCGCGGCCAGCGCCCCGCGCACAGCCAGCGCGCGCTGGCGGGCCAGCGCCAGGCTTTGCGCCTGATTGCCGCTGGCCTCGTCGTACCAGGCGCGGATTGCCGCTTTCTGCCCCGCGGCCACGCCCCTGACCACATCGGCCAGCGCGTCGGCCGCGCCAGAAGCCAAAGTGGCGCTGGCACTGGCAAAGCAAAACCTGACCGCCCCCGGCCCAACCCCCACCACGTCCGCCTCGTCCGCAAGCGCCCCGGCTGGCGTGGCTCGCGCCATCGTGGCCGCGCCCGTCACAGCCAGCGCATTCAGCGTCAGCGCCGACACGGGCAGGCTGCTTCTGCACTGCAACAAAAGCGCGCCGAGCGCCGCGGCAACAATCAACAAGGCA
>JAISNB010000185.1 GCA_031276435.1 Burkholderiaceae bacterium
TTTTGTTTCATGGCAATGTGCAAAAAGCAATGGCCGCGCTGGCGCGGCGACGATGGCGATGGCGGCATGTCCAGCGGCAGCCAACTGCGAATGCGCCCGCGGCACGGCCTCTGTGCGCCTGATTATCCGCTGCGGCAGTGGCGCGCGCTGGCCTAACCCAATGGCCGCTACCCAGCAACGACGGCTGCCGCCATCCAGCGCCACTTGCCATGATGATGCGCCGACCCCTCAAAACCTTGAACCACCGACCTGATTTTCGAAACCGGGTTCAGGCGTAAAAAGCCGTTTGATGAAAGTGAAACTTGAGTAACTGATCAATCTAGGATGGATTAACAAGCGCGTCGTATTTATATTTCTCACTCTCGCCCTATTCATGGGGAAAGTGACGCAAAGTTCCAAGTGAGAAAGATTTTTCCAAGCGGCGCAAACGGAAAGGTATTGCACAAATGAAAGGCAATGTTGGCTCGCGGTCGCAATGGCGAGATGGACCGTAGTTACAATTCCGGGATGCCTGCCCAAATTCCTGTCATAGTAAAGAGCGATGCGATGTGGTAATCCATGCAGCAAGGCTTCGGACATCAAGAGCGCTAGGGCGCGAGCTGAAAAGGCCGCGTCTGGATTGCCACGTGCCCTGCGGCACTCGCAATGACAAGATGAAGGGATGCACCCGCTATGCTGTCAGGTGTTTTCAAAACGCGGGCCACGCGTGCGCCCGGCGGCGGCATGGCACGTACCGGAATCCGAAACTCATGAACACCATGGCTCCCACTGCAACGCACGAATACGTGCGTGTGCTTACCATCGCTGGCTCTGACAGCGGCGGCGGCGCGGGCATTCAGGCCGATCTGAAAACCTTTGCCGCGCTCGGCTGCTGGGGCATGAGCGCCATCACCGCGCTGACCGCGCAGAACACGCTGGGCGTGACCGCCATTCACGCCGCGCCGCCCGATTTTCTGGCCGCGCAAATCGATGCCGTGGTATCTGACATGGGGGTACACGCCGTCAAGATCGGCATGCTGCATTCGGCGGAAATCGTGCGCGTGGTATCTGGCGCGATCGATCGCCACTGCCTGCCGCATGTGGTGCTCGACCCGGTCATGGTCTCGGCCACCGGCGCTGTGCTGATCGAGCGCGACGCGGTGCAGGCCGTGGTGCAAGAGCTTTTCCCGCGCGCCAGCGTGGTCACGCCCAATCTGGACGAAGCCGCCCTGCTGCTTGGCAGCCAGCCGCAAAACGCCGGGCAAATGCATACCGCCACGCGGGCTTTGCTGGAGATGGGCGCGCGCGCCGTGTTGCTCAAGGGCGCGCACCTGCCGGGCGACGAGGTGGTGGACTGGTTCTGGCGGCAGGGCGACGCGCAACCGGCCCTGCTGCGCGCGCCGCGCGTGCAAACCCGCAACCTGCACGGCGCGGGCTGCACGCTGTCGGCGGCCATTGCGGCGCAACTGGCTCTGGGACAAACGCTGTCAGAGGCGGTGCGACTGTCCACGGCCTGGGTGCGGCAAGCGCTGGCCGCTGGCGCACTGGCGCGCACCGGCCATGGCACGGGGCCGCTCAACCATGGCTTTGCGCCCCGGCCCATGGCGCTGCGCCCGTTTGCGGCTGCGCCAGCGTCGCCTTGACAGCATCGCCGCCGCCCGCGTGCGCGCGGCGTACTGCGGGCAAACATCTGCATCTAAGATGGCGGCATGAAACTCACACAGCGGCAAATCGCCGCCTCTGGCAAACCCGGCGCGCGGGCATCTTCTTGCAAGTGCCGGACAAACTGGCCGCGCATTTTGAAGTGCAAGCTGGCGCCAGAATTGAACCCCTGAAACAGGAACACACACATGACCTCTTCTGGCGCGGGCACGCTGCAAATCATCGCACTGGCTTTGGGGCTGCTCAATGCGGCGCTGTTGCTGGCCCTGCTGCTGCGCAAACCCAATCGGCCTGCGGACGTGGCCTCGCGCAGCGAGGTGCAGCAGATCATCGACCAGGGCAGCGAGCGGATCGAGCGCGGCTTGCGCGCCGAACTGGGCGACGGCGCGCGCGCCAGTCGGCAAGAACTGGCGCAATCGCTGGCGCTGTTTCAGGACGCGCTCACGCGCCAGGGCGCTGAAGCTACGCGCACGCAAAACGCGCAAATCGACGCCTTTGGCCAGCAATTGGCGCTGTTGCAAAAAACCCTGGCCGACACCCTCATCACGCAACTGCAAGCCCTGGGGCAGGGCAATGCCAACCGCCTGGCCGAAGTGCGCGCCACGCTGGAGCAACAACTGGCGCAACTGCAAGCGGGCAACAGCGCCAAGCTCGATGAAATGCGCAAAGTGGTCGATGAAAAACTGCACGCCACACTGGAGCAGCGTCTGGGCGAGAGCTTCAGGCAAGTGGCCGACCGGCTGGAGCAGGTACACAAGGGCCTGGGCGAAATGCAAACGCTTGCGCAAGGCGTGGGTGATCTGAAACACCTGCTCTCCAACGTCAAAACGCGCGGCATATTTGGCGAAGCGCAGCTTGCGCAATTGCTGGAACAGGTTTTCGCGCCCGAACAATACGCTGCGCAAGTCGTCACGCGGCCCGGCGCGCGCAACGCCGTGGACTTTGCCATCCGCATGCCCGGGCGCGGCGCGGATGCGGTGGCTGACGCCAGCGCCGTCGTCTGGCTGCCCATAGACGCCAAATTCCCCAACGAGGACTACGAGCGCCTGCTGGACGCCCAGCAGTGCGCCGACGCCGCCAACGCCGACGCCGCCGCCCGGGCGCTGGAAGCGCGCATCCGGCTGGAAGCGCGCAGCATCAGCGAGAAATACATCGAACCGCCGTACACCACCGACTTCGCCATCTTGTTCCTGCCCACCGAAGGCCTGTACGCTGAAGTGCTGCGCCGCCCGGGGCTGATGCAGGCATTGCAGCGCGATTACCGCGTCACCCTGGCCGGGCCGACCACGCTGCTGGCCCTGCTCAGCAGCCTGCAAATGGGCTTCAGGACACTGGCGCTGGAAAAGCGCAGCAGCGAAGTCTGGCAAGTGCTTGGCGCCGTCAAAACCGAATTCGCCAAATTTGGCGACGTACTCGGCAAAGTGCGCGAGCAAACCCAAACCGTGCTGAACACGCTGGACAAGGCGCAAACGCGCACCAACGTCATGAACCGCGCGCTCAAGCAGGTCGAGGCGCTGCCCCTGCACAGCGC
>JAISNB010000223.1 GCA_031276435.1 Burkholderiaceae bacterium
CAGTTGATCGAGCACCCGCGGGCCGACGATGCTGGCCGTCAGCACCAGAATGACCAGCACCACCAGCAGTTCGATCAAGGTAAAACCGCGCCGCCGCCGCGCGGCAGAGTGCAAGCTGCCCTGAAATGGCGTTTTTTTGTTGGAGCGATTGAACAGGAACATTTTTGAAAATCCTCTTGGGGAAAGTGGCAATGCATCAAACCATGTCGTTGACGGAAAGAACGCCACTCAAAATGGAAACGATGATAAATGCAACAAAGATGCCCAGCACAATGATGATGAGCGGCTCCACCACGGTGAGCAGGCGGCCCATGGTGCGGCGGCCTTCGTCCTCGTAGCGGTCGGCCAGGCTGAGCAGGGTTTCGTCGAGCTGGCCGGTTTCTTCGGCCACGCGGATCAGTTGCGGCGCGCTCGATTTGCCCAGGTAGCGCGTGGAAAAGCCCGCCGACAGGCGGCCCCCGGCCTTGACCTGGGCCACCAGCGGCTCCATGTCGGCGCGCAGCGCCGCGTTGGTCAGCGTGTCGATGCCGATGCGCAAGGCGTCCACCAGCGGTACGCCGCGCTGCAACAGCGTGCCCAGGGTGCGGAAATAGATGGCGAACTGGAGGTTGCGCACCACCCGCCCGAGCAGGGGCAAATCCAGCAGCGCGCCGTGCGTCTTGAGCCGCCCGTCGGGCGTACCCGCCCAGTGCGAGAGCAGCAGGAAAAGCGCCGCCAGCGCCGCCAGCAACGCGATCCAGTGGCCGCGCAGGAAGTCGCTGATCCTGAGCACCAGTTGGGTCGAATACGGCAGCGCGTCGCCCATGGAGTCAAAAATGTCCCTGAACTGCGGCACCACGAACACCATCAGGATGACCAGCGAGAGCACCGCCACGACCAGCAAAATGACCGGGTACAGCATGGAGGAGATGACGTAGTTGCGCAGCTTGTCATCGGCTTCAAGCTGCGCGGTCAGCTCCTTGAGGATGGCGTGCAGCGCGCCCGAGGCCTCGCCCGCGCGGATCAGCACCAGATAGCGCCGCCCCAGATCGGCCTGGCGGGGCAGCAGCGCCTGGTACAGCGACTTGCCGCCGCGCACGTTTTCTTCCACCTCGGCGACAAAGGCGCGCACCCGGTCGTTGACGGCGGTTTCCCGCAGCATGGCCAGCGCGCGATCGAGCGGCATGTTGGCCTTCTTGAGGTGCCCCATCTCGCGCGTGAAAAACAACACCTCACCGCGCGTGAGCCTGCCCGCACCGCGCGCCGCCGGGGCATCGGCGGCCTGCTGCGCCTGGCCGCTGTGGATGGCAACGGGCGTGATGCCCTGGCCGATCAGGCGCAGCCGGGCGGCCTCCTGGCTGGCCGCGCGCACCGCGCCCTGGCAGGGCTTGCCATCGGCGGCAACTCCGGCGTACTGGAATTCAGTCATTTTGGCGCGCCACGCGCAGCACCTCTTCAGCCGTGGTCAGGCCAGCCATGGCCTTGCCAGCGCCGTCCTGCAACAGGTTGCCCGCCACGAAAGAGACTTCAGCGGGCAGGATGGACGAGCCTTTTTCCACAATGGCCCGCTTGGTCTGCTCGGATAGCAGCATCAATTCGTGCACGGCCAGGCGGCCCCGGTAGCCCGTGCCCCGGCATTGGGGGCACCCCACGGCGCGGTACATGGACTGGCCCGGCGCCAGCGCCACGCCCAGCGAGGCCGCCGCCGCGCGGGCCTGCGCCTCTGGCAAAGTGGCCTTGCAGGCGCCGCACAACTGGCGCACCAAACGCTGCGCCAGCACGCCAATGACCGACGCGGTAATCAGGTATGGCTCCACACCCATGTTGATGAGCCGCACGATGGCCCCCAGCGCGCTGTTGGTGTGCAGGGTGGAGAGCACCAGATGCCCGGTCAGCGCGGCCTGCACGGCGATGCCGGCGGTTTCGCCGTCGCGCATTTCGCCGATCATGATGACGTCCGGATCCTGCCGCAGAAACGAGCGCAGCGCTTGCGCGAAGGTCAGCCCGATCTGCGGCTGCACCTGCACCTGGTTGAGCCATTGCAGCCGGTATTCCACGGGGTCTTCCACCGTGAGGATTTTGAGGTTGGCACCGTCCAGCTCGCTCAGCGAGGCGTACAGCGTGGTCGACTTGCCCGATCCCGTGGGGCCGGTGACCAGGAAGATGCCGTGCGGCACCTTGAGCACATCGCGCAGCGCGCGCAGCGTGGGCGGCGCGAAATGCAGGCGCTCCAGCGAGAGCATGTCCGTGCTTTTTTCCAGCAGGCGCATGACCACCGATTCGCCAAACATGGTGGGCACAGTGGAAACGCGCGCGTCCATTTCCTTGCCGTGCACGCGCACCTTGGTGCGCCCGTCCTGCGGCAGGCGGCGCTCGGCAATGTCGAGCTGCGAGAGGATTTTGACGCGCGAGATGATGGCGGGTGCGTCCTTGGCGTCGATCTCGTCGATGGGGTAAAGCTCGCCGTCCACGCGGATGCGCACCACCGATTTGTCCTCGTAGGTTTCGATGTGGATGTCCGAGGCGCGCGCGGCCACGGCGTGCGAGAGAATCTGGTTGACGCGCTGGATGACCGGCGCCTCGGAGGCCATGTCGCGCAAGTGCTCGATGAATTCGGTGGCTTCCAGCCGGCTGGCCGCGTTGTCTTCGGGCTGTTCGCTTTCCGGAAAGAACCATTCCTTGAGCCGGGCCGCCACCTCGGAGGCCAGCCCGTAATGGATCACGGGCACGCGCCCGAACACCAGGCGCAAGGCGTTGTGCAAGGCGGGCGCCTGCGCGTTGGGCGAGGCAAAGGCCGGTGGCTCGGCGCCAGCGGCAACCGGCCCCATGGGCAGCAGGTTGTGTGCCAGCAAAAAGGCGCTGTTGAGCACTTCGATTTCCGGCCTGGCCGCCGGGAACTGCTCGGCACGCACCAGTTGCAGCCCCGCCAGTTGGGCCAGCGCCTGGTAGACATCGGTCTCGGCCACCAGCCCCAGGCGCACCAGCAGCGCGTCCAGATCGCCGCCCAGCGAGCGTTTGGCTTCCAGCGCGCGCTCCAGGTCGTTGCGCGAGAGCTTGTGCTGCCCCAGCAGGAATTCGCCGAGCGCGTCCTCGCGCGCCGCCACCGCCGTCGCCGGGTTGTCTTGCGCGTCGCGGGCCGGGGGGCTTGCCGCGTCCATATTGAGAGTTGCCATTGGTTTCAGGGCCTGATCGATGCTCCGGATTTTCCCCGAAAGCCGTGCCAAAGCCCAAGCGTCCACATTTTGAAGTACTGCCAACGCCGGGGCGCGCAAATTGAAAAGACCACGAAGCGCTTGAATTGTTGCACCGCGTGATGCCGCTTGGTGTGCGCGTCGATGCGCACGCTTTTGAGCATCAGCACCAGATTGCGGGCCTGGTAGTAATGCCGCCAGGCCGGATGCAGGGGCACTTCGCGGCCCGCGATGCGCACCACTTTATCACCCAGATGGTGTTCCAGCGCGGCATCGCACACGCCCCAGATGTGATAACCCTGGACGCGCGCGCGCAGGCACCATTCCACGTCCACCCAGTCGATGAAGAAGTCTTCGCGCATCAGGCCTATCTGCCGCAGCACGGGCACGGGAATCAGGCAGCCAGAGGCGATGACGTGGTCCACGAGCACGGGGCCGCTTTGCCGCTCGCAGCCAATCCATTGCAGGCGCCAGCCCCGGCTGCGGAAAAATATCGGGCGCTGTTTTTCGCGCCGCGCGTCAAAGTAGCGCGGCCCCGCCGCCGCGGCCCGCGGGTCTTGTTGCAGCGCCGCCAGCAGCGCGCGCACCATGTCGCCCTGGGGCAGGCTGTCGTGATCCATCAGCAAGATGTGGGTCGCGCCGTTGGCGCAGGCCCATTCAATGCCCCGGTTTTGCGCGTAGCCAATGCCGTGGTTGCCATCGAGCCAGATGGGGTGCACCTGGCCCGGCGGGCACTCGGGCAGCCAGCGCGCCAAGTCCTGCCCGGACGCGCTGTCGACCCAGACAATTTGATCGACCTGCCGCGACAAGGCGGCAAACTGGCGCATCAGGCGCAGCCAGTCGGCGCGGTGCGATACCACCACCGCGTGCACGCAAACGGCGGGCGCGGCGGCTGCTGCGGCATGGGCAGTGGCTGCGGCGGCAGATGTGGCGGATGTGTTCATGGCGAAACCCCGCGCCACCGAGATCGCGAGTGTGCGCCAACTTCTGCGCGCATGAGGCGCTCGTAGGCATCGGTTATGGCGTCCCAGGTGTAATGCCCGGCCACGATTTGCCGCGCGCGTGCCGCGCGCTGCTGGCATTGCGCCGCGCTGGCCTGCGCGCGCCGCGCCAGCAGTGCGGCCAGTTGCTGCGGCGTTTGAAAGTAATCGCCCGCATCGCGCGCCACCTCGCGGTTGAAGGGGTTGTCGTGCGCGATGACCCAGTTGCCGCAGGCCAGGGCTTCGAGCAGCGACGGATTGGTGCCGCCCACCGAGTGCCCGTGCAGGTAGGCCGCGGCAAAAAACCGCAGGCATTGCAGGGCTGGCGCGTCGTACACGCCGCCCACAAGGCGCACGCGCGGCCCGGCCAGCGCCAGCAGGTCGCGCTGGTAGGCCGTGGCTGGCGTGATGGCGCCCGCCACCACGACGGGCCAGTCGCCTGCGTGCAGCAGGCAGCCGCGGATGATTTCCAGCACGTGGTTTTCAGGCTCTGGCCGCGCCACCACCAGCCAGTAGCCGCGCGGGCGCAACTGCCAGCGCGCGAGCAGGGCCGCGTCCACATCGGCGGCTTGCACCGGCTGCGCGCCATAGGCGATGAAGCTGCCCGGCGCGCCCCGGGGATAGGTCTGGCGCAGCCGCTCGGCAATGGCCTGGGCATCGGCAATCAGCCGACTCGCCACCTTGCTGGCCAGCCACTCCATGGCGCGCAGGTACAGCCGCGCGGCGCGGCTCCATTTGGTGCGCGCCCATTCCAGCCCGTCCATGTTGATCCACACGGGCACGCCCCAGAGCCGGGGCCACCAGCAGGCCCACGCCGCGCCGTAGCCCAGCATGTAGACCAGATCATGGCCGCGCCGCGCGTCCCACAGGCAGGCGCAGTCGTAGGCCAGCACGGCAGCCGCGCCCCAGGGCGGGCGGCGCTTGTAGCGCACGCGCACGCCCTGGTGGCGCGCGTCATCCGGCGCGCGCTCGCACCCGGTTTCGGCATAGACGGTCACGGCATGGCCGCGCGCGGCCAGCCGCGTCGCCAGTTGCTCGGCAAAGGTTTCAAAGCCGCCGTAGCGCGCCGGAATGCCGCGCGTGCCCA
>JAISNB010000228.1 GCA_031276435.1 Burkholderiaceae bacterium
TACACATGCTCGCGCGACAAGCACTCCTCTGGCGGCGCGCGCCGGATAATGGCACACCATGCAAACGCTTGTGGATGTTCCGGCGCCTGCCAAGCTGAATTTGTTTTTGCACGTGTGCGGGCGGCGGCGCGATGGCTATCACTTGTTGCAGTCGGCTTTCATGCTGATCGACTGGTGCGACATTTTGCATTTTGAGTTGCGCCGCGATGGCCGGATCGATCGCGAAGATCTTGGTGCCACCCTGCCGCCCGATGACCTGGTTGTGCGCGCCGCCAAAGCCTTGCAGCAGGCCGCTCGGTGTCCGCTGGGGGTGCACATCGGCATCGAAAAACGCATTCCATCGCAGGCCGGAATGGGCGGCGGCTCGTCGGATGCCGCCAGCACGCTGCTGGCGCTCAACCGGCTGTGGGATTTGCGGCTCGATGCGGTGCAGTTGCAGCGCATCGGTTTGAGTCTGGGGGCCGATGTGCCGTTTTTCTTGTTCGGACGCAACGCCTGGGCGGAAGGTGTGGGCGAGCAATTGACGCCGCTGGCCGTTGCGCCCGCCCGGTTTCTGGTGCTCAAGCCGCCACAGGGACTCGATACGGCAGCCATTTTCCAGCACCCGGATCTTCATCGCGCGACAAAGCCTGCTACAATCTCGGGCTTTGCTGCAAACCCTTGGCGATTTGGCCAGAACGACTTGCAGCCGGTTGCACGCAGTCTTTGCCCTGCAATTGCCCAGGCCCTTGAAGGCTTGCAGGCATTGGGGCTTGAGGGCCGGATGACCGGATCAGGAAGTGCGGTGTTTGCCCATTTGCCGGATGACCGGCCTTTTGCCGGGATTGCCTGGCCAGAGGCTCCAGGCTGGCAGTGGCGGGTTTGTGGCAATCTGGAGGCGCATCCCTTGTCGGGGTGGGCCGCCGGGACGATTCAAGGGTGATGGCCTGTGATGGCCGTTATCCGGCGCAGGGGAGTCGCCAAGTTGGTCAAGGCACCGGATTTTGATTCCGGCATGCGAGGGTTCGAGTCCTTCCTCCCCTGCCAAAACCGTTGTTCCGCCCGCCTCGGCGTCTGGGCTGATTGCGCTTTTGGCGCACCAAGCGCAAAGCGCGGACGGTTTTGCCAGTCTTGTTGTGTGAACGCACGCCGTTAAAAATCATGCAGTCGCAGACCCGTCCCGATTTTCTGCTGTTCACTGGCAATGCCAATCCGGCCCTGGCCGCCGAGATTGCCGAGCATCTTGGCATTGCGCTGGGATCGGCCGATGTGGGGCACTTTTCCGACGGTGAGGTGACGGTCGAGATCAAACAGAACGTGCGCGCTCGCGATGTGTTCATTGTGCAGCCGACCTGTCCGCCCACCAACGAGAATTTGATGGAGTTGCTGATCATGGTCGATGCGCTCAAGCGCGCTTCGGCTGAACGCATCAGCGCCGTCATTCCCTATTTTGGCTACGCGCGGCAAGACAGGCGTCCGCGCTCCACGCGCGTGCCCATTTCGGCCAAGGTGGTGGCCAATTTGCTGCAAACCGTGGGGCTGGCGCGCGTACTGACCATGGATTTGCACGCCGACCAGATCCAGGGGTTTTTCGACATTCCGGTCGACAACATCTACGCCTCGCCCGTTTTGCTGGGCGATTTACGGCAAAAAAAGTACGACGATTTGCTGGTGGTCAGCCCCGATGTGGGCGGGGTGGTGCGCGCGCGCGCGCTGGCCAAGCAGCTTGGCTGCGATCTGGCCATCATCGACAAGCGTCGGCCCAAGGCCAACATCAGCGAAGTGATGCACGTCATTGGCGACATCGAAGGCCGCAACTGCGTCATCATGGACGACATGATCGACACCGCGGGCACTCTGGTCAAGGCGGCTGAAGTGCTCAAGAAGCGCGGTGCCAAGAACGTGTATGCGTATTGCACGCATCCCATCTTTTCAGGCCCGGCCATCGAGCGCATTTCCCAAGGCTCGGCCCTGGACGAAGTGGTGGTGACCAACACCATTCCGCTGTCGGAGGCGGCCTTGCAGTGCCGCAAGATTCGCCAGCTTTCCGTCGCGCCGCTGATTGCGCAAACCATTCAGCGCATCTCGCGCGGCGATTCGGTCATGAGTTTGTTTTCGGAGCAGGAAAACCTGTTCTAGAAAGCCATCAACCGCCCGTCCGCCTGGCTGGCGCAACGCGCGCGCGGCCAGCGCGAGAAGCGGGCTTTTTTTCAATCGAAACCGCACTGGTCGCGGTCGGTTTCAACCAAGGAGTATTCGTTATGAAATTTGTCGCTTTCGAGCGCAGCGTGCAGGGAACGGGTGCGAGCCGCCGTCTGCGCAAGGCTGGCAAGGTGCCGGGCATTGTGTACGGGGGCGAGGCCGAGCCTCAGCGCATCGAGCTGGATCACAACGCCTTGTGGCACGCTGTCAAGAAGGAAGCCTTCCACTCGACCGTTCTGGACATGGAACTGGCGGGCAAGGTCAGCAAGGTCTTGCTGCGCGACGTGCAAATCCACCCGTTCAGGCAGCAGGTGCTGCACATCGATTTCCAGCGCGTTTCGGCCAAGACCAGAATCACCATGAACGTGCCGCTGCACTACGCGGGCGAAGAAGAGTCGCCCGCCGTCAAGGTTGACAAGTGCCTGGTCAACCGCGTGCTCACCGATCTGGAAATCACCTGCTTGCCCGCCGATCTGCCCGAATCCATCACGGTCGATCTGTCCAAGCTTGAAAAAGGCGGCACGCTGCACCTGTCTGACGTGCAACTGCCCAAGGGCGTGGAAGTCAACCTGCACGGCCAGGACGATCTGGTGCTGGTAACCGTGGTGGTGCCCAGGGAAGAAGCCGCTGATGCCTCGGCGGCTGCCGATGGCGCCGCGCCAGCGGCTGCGGACGCGCCCAAGGAGTAAGCGGCGCGCGCGCCAGCGGAGCGCGCTTTGCATGGCCCGCGCCAAGGCCCACCTTCGGGTGGGCTTTTTTTGGCCCGCGCCCGGGCCGCCACCCATCGATAATCCGCGCATGATCAAGCTTTTCGTCGGCCTTGGAAATCCGGGCGCGCAGTACGAGGGCACGCGGCACAACGCGGGCTTTTGGTGGATGGAGCGCGTGGCGCGCCAATTGGGCGTTGCACTTGTACCCGAGCGCGCGCACCAGGCCCTGATGGCGCGGCACAACGCAGCGGGGCACCCTATCTGGCTGCTGCAACCGCAGACTTTCATGAACCTGTCGGGCCATTCGGTGGCGTCGCTGGCGCGCTTTTTCAAGATCGCGCCCGAAGAAATCCTGGTCGCCCACGACGAGCTGGATCTGCCTGCCGGGCAGGCGCGGCTCAAGAAAGGCGGCGGCCACGCGGGGCACAACGGCTTGCGCGACATTCACGCGCAACTGGGCAGCAGCGATTACTGGCGGCTGCGCCTGGGCATTGGGCATCCGGGCGACAAATCCGAAGTGGTCGGATGGGTGTTGCGCAAGCCGCCCGCGCAAGAGTTGGCCCTGATCGAGCAAGCGGCAGATCGCGCCGCCGCGGCCTTTGCGCTGCTGGCCGCTGGCGAGATGGAGCGCGCCATGACGCAAATTCACACCACCGCCGCGGCGCGTGCCAAACCGCCCCGCCCCACCGCTGCAAACGCGGCAAACGCGGCGCCGCAGCAGCGCCGCGCCACGCAAGGCTGAATGCGCGGGCGCGCGACTTAAGCGGCAGCAGCGGCCTGCGCTGCGATCATGCCCCGGTATTTGTCCCACAGCGCCGCGCGGCTTTCCACGCGCTGCGGGTTGACTGGAATGCACTCCACCGGGCAGACCTGCACGCACTGCGGCGCGTCAAAATGGCCCACGCATTCGGTGCATCTGGCCGCGTCGATCTGGTAGCGGCTCTCGCCCATGGAAATGGCCTGATTGGGGCACTCTGGCTCGCACACGTCGCAATTGATGCAATCGTCGGTAATCATGAGCGCCATGGCGTGCCTGCTGGATGGTGTGTCGTCGTGCGCATGGGCTGGATTATCTGGCCTTTGCCCCGCAAAAGGCCCTTTCTTTGATGCTCGCCGCCAGCGCATCGAGGCGCTGCGGGTCGCGTGTTTCGCACTCCCAAACTACCAGGGCCGTCCATCCAGCGGCGGCCAGCTCGACCAGATGGCGTGCGTCACGCGCCACGTTTCCATCCAACTTCCGATTCCAGTAGTCCGTCTGCGACTTCGGGCGGGCGGCCGCCTTGCAGCCGGGATGCTGATGCCAGAAACACCCATGCACGAACAGCGCCACGCGGCGGCTTGGAAACACCAGGTCAGGAACGCCAGGAAGGCACCGATCATGGAGCCGGAAGCGCAGGCCGGCGGCGTGGAGGAAGCGCCGCACGACCATTTCCGGGGCGGTATCGCGGGAACGCACAGCCCGCATAGTGCGGCTGCGCTGCTCCGGCGTCTCGCTCACTGGCGAAATCCGATTTTCAGGCTTGGGTCGGTTTCGACTTCTTCCACGATCTCGTTATAGCGCGTCACCACGTCGCCCACGGCCACGCGCCGGCCTTCGGCCGCGAACTTGCCCAGCTCGTAGAGGTTCAGGGCTACGAACTGTTCAACCTCGAAAACGTCGATGCGTTCGCCCAGGCCGGCATTCTCGGCCAGCCCTTCGGCAACCGTCAGCCCTCGCGCTGTCGTGACGATGATCGGCCGGTGGCCGTTGTCGATGTTGTCGCGGCAACGGCCAATGACCGCCTCGCCGGGCGCCGTGGTGACGTGGATAGCCACATCGCCAATGAAGAAATCGCCATTGCGGCCCGATTGGGCGTCAGACGTTGAAAAGCTGTTGTGCTCGAAGTTGCCGACGCCCAGGGCGCAATCGAGCTTGGCCCCTACCAGGTGTTGCAGCACCGCGCCGGCATACTGCATCCCCGGCGTGTTGCGCTGCCGTTCTTCGGCCTGGGCGATCATGTCGCGCACCAGCGTTCGCAGGCTGCGCGAGGCGTCCAGGCGAATCTTGAAGGGCTTGGCGGAAAAGAACTCATGCACGCGCTCAATCCAGAACGCTTCCACGGCATCGAGATCGACCGCGCCGCCAGCGGCCAGGCCGTTGAGGAAGGCCACATATTCGCGCATGTTGCTGATGCTGCCGCGACTGGTGCGGCCGCCTTCAGCGGCTAAAACGCGGGTGATGCCGTGGCGGTTCAGAACCGCTTGCACCGCGCCACGGCCCAGGCCGAGAACTTGGCCGCCGGCTTCGGTCAGCAGCTCGTCGGGGTTGAGCGGCAGACCCTTTCGGGCGTGCTGCGTGACGACCAGCGCAACGCACAGCGGGCCTTTGCGGTTGAATTTCCGATCTTTGTTGAAGTCCCGCAGGGCCGTTACCAAATCCGTCATTACGCTGCCTTCTTCTCGACCGCCAGGGCCGCCGCTAACAGCGGTTCTAGGATGTGTTCGGCCAGGAAGCGTACGACCGGCACGGCCACGCCATCGCCGGCCAGGTGATAAGCATCGTTGTAATTCTTGGGCAGTGCGTAGGTGTCCGGCAGGCCCATGAGGCGGGCCGCTTCACGCGGTGACAGCAGGCGCGAACGAACGCGCTTGCCCTCGATCACCATGATGGTTTGCCGGCTTGAACCGCCGGTAGGCGTGCGCAGGCAACCGGCCACGTCATCGAAACGAATTTCGGCGCGCTGCACCTTCTCTCCGTTCGGGCCATCGGCGCGGGTGCGCTTGTAGATCGTGCCAACCTGGCGGCCGCCGGTTTTCTTGGCGGCTTCGACTTTCGCCAGGTTAAGCGGGTTCATCATGCCGAGCAGTTTCTTGGTTTCGGCGGCCGTGTGCCAGGTGACGCCGTGCGGCTCATCTTCCACCAAGTCGGCAAAGATCGACGTGCGGGCCGGCGGTGCCGGCAGGTGCCACCATTCCCAAGAGCTTTGCGCACGCTTGGAGAGCTTGCCGTAAGCCTCGACCAGTGCGGAAGGATGCCATTCCCCTTCCGGGCCGCTGGCGATCAGGGCGCGGGGAATCGGCGAGGATTTGCGCACGCCGATGATGAACAGACGCGGGCGGGACTGCGGCAGGAAATGAACGGCGTTGATGACCACGGCGCCGAACCGATAGCCGTTGTTCGACAGGGCCGAGCTGATCGCGGCGAAGTCCTTGCCATCATGCGAGCTAAGGGCGCCGCACACGTTTTCCAGCACGACCAGGCGCGGCGCTCGATCTTCGTCGCCCAGGGCTTTGATGAGCTTCCAGAACGGCCAGAAGGTGCCGGAGCGGTCGCCCTTGAGGCCAGCGCCGGCACCGGCTAGGGAAAGGTCTTGGCAAGGGAACGAGGCCCAAGCCAGGTCAGCGCCGGCCGGCAGGTCGGCCGTGGTCAGCGCGGCCACGTCGCCGACGCGCAGATGATCGACACCCCAATTCGCGGCATAGCTGGCCGTCTTCTTCGGGTCGAAGTCATTGGCGAGCAAGCATTGCCAGTCGGGGCCAAGGCCGGCGCGGGCCATGCCGCCGCCGGCAAAAAATTCATAGAAATTAGCCATTGGCTCCCCCTGCGCCTTGCGGGCACGATGACGAAGCGAGACGCGCCAGGCGTTCCGTCACGGCTTCGGTAATCCAAGTGTTGCGCGATACGCTGCCGGCCCTGCGCGAGCATTCGGCATCAATGGCTTCCAGCACCTTGGGAAAGAGGCGCAGATTGATGCGCTCCAGCGCACTAGAACGCGAATCTTTGCGGTCGGCTTTCATGGGCACCATTGTGGCACCATCGTGGCTCAGGGCCAAGAACTTTATTGTAAATGTCGCATATATCCTAAGTTGTGCGACACGTCCTGCCCGCCGCCGGGCCAATTGCCACACCGATTGTGCTGATAATGCCGGTGTTTTCGCCATGAGTTACTTCCTCTTCAAACGCTGCCTGACGCTGCTTGCCACCCTGGTGGCCGCCAGCGTGATTGTGTTTGCCGCGCTGGAGGTGCTGCCGGGCAATGCCGCGCAAGTGCTCATGGGGCCGCAGGCCGATGCGCAAGCCGTCGCGGCCAAGGCGCGGCAATTGGGGCTGGATCGGCCCGCGCCGCAACGCTACGGCCAATGGATTGGCGGTCTGCTGCGCGGCGACATGGGCACCTCTTACGCCTACGGCTCTCCGGTTGCCGAACTGATTGCCGAGCGCCTGGCCGTCACCGTGCCGCTGGCCATCATGGCGATGGCGCTGACCGTGCTGCTGGCCCTGCCAGCGGGCGTGTACGCCGCCGCGCACCACAACCGGCCTGGCGATGCGGGGCTGATGGCGCTGGCGCAAATCGGCATCGCCATTCCCAACTTCTGGTTTGCGATTTTGCTGATCCTGCTGTTTTCCGTGAAGCTGCAATGGTTCTCCTCGGGCGGGTTTGACGGCTGGTCCTGGGACGCCGGAGTCTGGGCGGGGCTGTGGCGCGGCATGCACGCGCTGCTGCTGCCAGCGGTGGCGCTGGCGGCGGTGCAGGGCGCAATTTTGGCGCGCTTTACGCGCTCGGCGGTGCTGGAAGTCTTGCGCGAGGATTTTGTGCGCACCGCGCGCGCCAAGGGGCTGTCGCGCCGCGCCACGCTGTGGCGCCACGTGCTGCGCAACGCCATGATTGCCGTCATCACCGTCATGGGCTTGCAGTTTGCCGAATTGCTGGCGGGCACCATCGTGGTGGAAAACGTGTTTTACCTGCCGGGCCTGGGACGGCTGATGTTCCAGAGCATTGCCAACCGCGATTTGATCGTGGTGCGCAACTGCGTGCTGCTGCTCGCTGGCATGGTGGTGATCGTCAATTTTTGTGTCGATGTGCTCTATGCGACGATTGACCCGCGCGTGAAAGCCGACGCCATTTGATGCCGCCAGAAAGCCGCCCACCCTTGAGCGCCTTGCCAGATTTGCCAGATGCCGCCAGCCTGGACGCGCCCGTGCGCGCGGCGACAGCGGTGATGGCCGCAGCAACTGGCGCCGGATTTTGGCCGCGCGCGCGCCAGCATCCGGGCCTTTGGATTGGCGCGCTGCTGACGGGCCTGCTGGCGCTGGCGGCGGCGCTGTCGTGGGTGTGGACGCCGTGGCCGGTCAGCGAGGTGCGCATGGCCAGCAAACTGCTGCCGCCATCGGCCGCGCACTGGCTGGGTACCGACGCCTACGGGCGCGACGTGGCCTCGCAACTGCTGGTGGGCGCGCGCGCCTCGCTGCTGGCGGGCGTGATTGCCGTGGGCATCGGCCTGATCGCGGGCGTGGCACTGGGTTTGCTGGCCTCGGCGCGGCGCGGCTGGCTCGAAGAGCTGGTGATGCGCTGCGCGGACTTCGGCTTCGCGTTTCCGGCCATCCTCTCGGCCATCATGCTCACGGCGGCCTTCGGGCCAGGACTGGCCAACGCCATCATCGCCATCGGGCTTTACAACATCCCCACGTTTGCACGCATCGCGCGCGCGGCGGCCAATGCCATCTGGGGCCGCTCTTTCGTGCTGGCGGCGCGCGCCTGCGGCAAGGGAACCTGGGCCATCACTTGGCAGCACGTGCTGCCCAATATTGCGCCCGTCCTCACCGTGCAGGCCACGGTCCGGTTTGCCGTCGCCATCCTGGCCGAGGCCGCGCTGTCGTATCTGGGACTGGGCGCGCAACCGCCGCAGCCAAGCTGGGGCCGCATGCTGGCCGATGCGCAAACGCTCATGTTCGAAGCGCCCCTGCTCGCCCTCTGGCCGGGCCTGGCCATCGCGCTGTCCGTGCTGGGGCTGAATCTGCTAGGCGACGGTTTGCGCGACGCGCTCGACCCGCGGCTGGAGCGCCGCCACAGCCATGGCCCTGCTTGAAGTCAAACAACTGCGCGTGCGCCTGCACACGCGCCAAGGCGACGCCGACGCGGTGCGCGGCCTGTCGTTTGCGCTCGATCGCGGACAGACACTGGGCATCATCGGCGAATCGGGCTGCGGCAAATCTCTGTCGGCGCTGGCGCTCATGGCACTGGCGCCCGAAAACAGCACCGTCACCGGCAGCATCCGCTTTGGCGGCAAGCAATGGCTGGGCCAAAGCGAGCGCGACTGGTGCGCCGTGCGTGGCAACCGCATCGCCATGGTGTTCCAGGAGCCGATGACCGCGCTCAACCCGGTACACACCATAGGCCATCAGGTCATGGAACCGCTGCGCCTGCACTGCAAACTTGGCCGCGCGCAAGCGCGCGCGCGCGCCATCGAACTGCTCGCGCGCGTCGGCATCGCGCAACCTGGCGAACGCCTGAACGCCTACCCGCATCAATTCTCTGGCGGGCAGCGCCAGCGCATCATGATCGCCATGGCGCTGGCCTGCGGCCCCGATGTGCTGGTGGCCGACGAACCAACCACCGCGCTGGATGCCAGCGTGCAGCGCCAAGTGCTGGATTTGATTGACCAACTGGTGGCCGAAAACGGCATGGCGCTGATACTGATCTCGCACGACCTGGGCCTGGTGGCGCAAAGCGTCTCGCGCATGCTCGTCATGTACGGCGGCCTGGTGGTCGAACAAGGAGAAACCGCGCAAATCTTTGCCGCGCCCGCGCACCCTTACACGCGCGCCCTGATGGCCGCCCGCCCCACGCTGGCGCAGCGCCTTGCCAGCCACCCCGGCGCGCGCCTGCCCGCCATCGCGGGCGCCGTGCCCGACCTGCTGCAAATGCCGCCGCAAGGCTGCCCGTTTGCCAGCCGCTGCGCCTTCGTGCAACCCGCATGCCAGGGCCAAAACCCAATCCCGCCGCTTGTGCAACTGAACGCCACGCACAGCCTGCGTTGCCATTGCCCGCAAACCACGCGCGCCACGCCGGAAAACCCGCCATGACGCCACAAACCGCCGCCGCCGCGCCAGCACCTGCGCTGCTTGAAGTGCAAAACGTCTCGCACGCCTACCCGCTGCCGCGCCGGTCGCTGCTCAAGGCGCCCGAAGCCCTGCATGCCTTGCGCGACGTCTCGCTCAAAGTCACGGCGGGCCGCAGCCTGGGCATCGTGGGCGAATCGGGATCGGGCAAATCCACCCTGGCGCGCCTCATCATGGCCCTGGAGCGCCCGCGCCAGGGCCGCATCCTGTTTGAAAACCGCGACCTGCTGGCCTTGCCCGCCGCCGCCCTGCGCGCCGCGCGGCGCGATTTCCAGATGGTGTTCCAGGATCCACACGGCTCGCTCGATCCGCGCCAGCCCATCTGGCGCACAGTGGCCGAACCACTGGCGGCCATCGCGCGCTCCAGCCGCCCGCAGCAACGCGAAGCGGCGGCGCAGGCGCTGCAATCGGTGGGCCTGGGCGCAGCCGCGCTAGAGCAATACCCGCACCAGTTCTCCGGCGGACAGCGCCAGCGCATCGCCATCGCGCGCGCGCTGATCACGCGCCCCAAACTCATCGTGGCCGACGAGCCGGTCAGCGCGCTCGATGTCTCGGTCCAGGCGCAAGTGCTCAACCTCATGGCCGATTTGCAAACCCACCACGGCGTGACCTTTGTCTTCATCAGCCACGACCTGGCTGTGGTCAGCCACCTGTGTGGCGACGTGGCCGTCATGCAAAACGGGCGCGTGGTTGAACAAGGCCGCGTGCGCCAGGTTCTCAGCGCCCCCGCCCACCCCTACACCCGGACGCTGCTGGCGGCGGCCTCGCTGTAAAGACAACAACGCGCACGATCCAACTGCCACCGTTTTGCGCAACGAATTCCCGGCACAAATTCTTGCTGATCATTTTGCGCATGGCTTGAACAGGTCGAGCTGTGCGACGTAAAGTTTTGAGCGCACTTCGCTCAACCCCAGTATTGAATGGAACAAATGGTCGTGCGAAACGGCCCCCGTCCGGCGGGACCTGAGGCATTCGTAATCAACGTATTTCCTCTGCCCGGCATTCATCCATATCACCATTGGCACTTTCTTTTGCTGCTCGGGCGCGATGGCATATGGCATGCCATGCAGGTAGATTTCGTTTTCGCCCAGTGATTCGCCGTGGTCGGAAACATAGATCATGCTTGCCCGGACACCTTTCAAATTCTCCAGCATGTCAACAACCCGTCCGAGAAAATGGTCTGTATACAGTATCGTGTTGTCGTACGTATTGACTATGCTTTCGCGTGGACAGTCCTGGAGTTCCGAAGTGTCGCACGTTGGCTCGAACTTCCGGAATCCGGCAGGATAGCGTTTGAAGTACG
>JAISNB010000006.1 GCA_031276435.1 Burkholderiaceae bacterium
TCTTCGCCCGATTGCTCAAAAAACGCCCGGATGCTTTGCCCGATTCGCCGCTCGATCTCGGCATCGGTGTCCACGAATACCGCATCCAGACGCCGCGCCAACTGCCGCCCCACCGCGGACTTGCCCACGCCAGGCATGCCGACAAGAAAATACCGCTTTTGCATCCGCCCGCTTTTAAATCAATGTGTTCTACAAAATAAAAAGCCAACCCGAAGGTTGGCTTGTGAACGATTCACAAGGGATCAATCAAGGGCAGGCAGTTGTTCCAATTTCTATGGTGAACGGAACATTCCGCACGGCACCCGATTTATCAACCACAGTAATCGAGTAGGTTGAAGTAGTCGATACAATTGACGTGGATGCCATCTGCACCACAAATTCACCGTTGGCATCCACTGGCTCTACATTAAAAGGTGCCCCAGAGACGCTGGCTGTATATGGCGCCGTACCTCCTGTAATCTTGAATGTATAACTACCCGCAACGCCCGAACACACCTTTTGGCTGCTTGGACTCACGGCCAGACTCGCCGCTGTCGTACCAGTAATATCAACAATGATCTGGTTGCCCAAATCGTCTGTAACAACGAGCTTCGTTGTTCCGGCAGTCTTGACGGTGACCGACAGATCATTGCCAGTGATAGCGGCATCCGCCACTGCGGGATCAACCACAGAAACATGGTACGCACCAATTCCTCCAGTAATCACAAAGTTAATGACGCCAGGAGCCACAACTGTACCACTGATCGATGGACTTACGGCCAAATCAGTCATCTTCACGTTCACGGCAATATCAAGAGTCGTTCCAGCACTGTCCACTACGTGCACAGTCACGGCTCCAGGTTTTTTTCCAGTAATCGTATAAACGCCATTGTGGCCAGTAATTGTGGCTACAGACTCGTCCTCACTGTAGGCGTTCACATAAGGCTTAATCCCGCCAGTCACCGTGATTGTTTTCGACTCAAGCGGCTCAATATTTACCGTCCCGCCAACGGAGCTATTTAACGGAATCCGCACGGCACTTGCCTTGAACTTAATTGAGTCTTGCCCAACAGTCGAGTCCTGTATCGTAATCTCTGCCTCTTCAGTTGTAGGGCCATGTGCTATCAGGCGCAGCGTCCCGTCGCTCAGCAACTGAGGCTCAATTGCGCCTTGCGTTGTCATCACATAATATGGCCTGACGCCTTGCGATATTCTCGCAACATCCGCATAGGTACCTGCCGCCATGGTAATTTCATCAATGACCGGTGTCATCCTCAACTTTGTCGTAGGCCCTTGCTCACCAGAATAGCCACCACCGCCTCCGCAAGAGACCAGCAGCAGCAACAGAAAGCCGCCAAAAATGTTTAATAGCTTACGCATCTCTTTTCCTCTTCAATGAACCAGCAAAATATTCAAAATCAACGCACCATCCCGGATCCAGAGTCCGAAATGACTTTTGGAGTAATGAAAACAAGCAATTCCTGTTTATTGGATGTCTTGCCGCGAGATTTAAACAGGTTCCCCAGGATAGGAATATCACCCAGCAAGGGAACCTGAGTCACATCTTCAGTTTCGGTCAGCTCAAAAATACCGCCGATCACCACCGTACCTCCATTTTCGACCAGCACGTTCGTCTTGATATGCTTGGTATTGATGGCAACGCCAGCAGTCGTCGTCTCGCCACGACTGTCCTTGTTGATGTCCAGGTCAAGAATGATGTTGCCCTCGGGCGTGATCTGGGGCGTGACTTCCAGCTTCAAATTCGCCTTGCGGAAGCTTATCGTTGAGCGACCATTGACTGCCGACTCTTCATACGGAAACTCAGTTCCCTGCTCAATCAGCGCCTTGACTTGGTTGGCTGTCACAACCCTTGGACTCGAAACTATGCGCCCCTTTCCGTCTGCTTCAAGCGCGGAAAGTTCAAGGTTCAAATACCGGTTTGCCGCCGAACTGAACAGCGATATGGCAAACGATGCGGCAGCCTGTCCCAATTGACCAGCAGCAGGCAAGTTCACAAAGTTGGCCGTCGGATCCACGCTTCCTCCCTGGCCAGTCGTACCAGCCACTGCGCCATAAGAACTCCCGATCGCGACCCGATTTCCGCCCCCCACCGAGTAGCCCGCATCACCGCCGCGCACACCGCGCAAGTCCGCGCCACCAAGTTTGACACCCAGTGATTTTCCAAAAGTATCAGACGCCTCGACAATGCGCGCCTCGATCAAGACTTGCCGCACGGGTACATCCAGTTTGCTGAGCATCTCCTGGACATGCGCAATGCGCGAAGGAATGTCCGTTACAAAAATCTGGTTGGTGCGCGGCTCGGCAATCACTGAACCCCGCCGACTCAAAATGCGTGCGTTCTGCGTATCCGCAGCGCCGCTACTGGTGGAACCGGTAATTTGATCTGCAATTTCCTTGGCTTTTGTATAATTGAGTTGAAAAGCCTGCGTTCTGAGAGACTCAAGGCTTTCGATTGCAGATTGCGCTTCCAGCTCTGCCTTTTCCTTGGCGGCCATCTCATCCTTGGGCGCGATTTGCAAAACATTGCCAATCCGCTTCATGCCCAGGCTCTTGGCTTGCAAAATAATGTCCAGAGCCTGGTCCCAAGGCACGTCCTTCAGGCGCAGTGTCAGGTTGCCCTGAACGGAATCCGATGTGACGATGTTGAAGCTCGTGAAATCAGCAATCACCTGCAACAGCGAGCGAACCTCGATGTTCTGGAAATTCAGGGACAGTTTCTCTCCCTGATAAGTCAGGCTCCTGCCAATCGTTGTGCCAGAAGCATCCTCCACTTTTTGCGGACGCACTTCCACGACCAGTTCACTGTCATTTTGGTATGCACTGTGTTCCCAGGCACCCTTGGACACAATTGTCATCTTCACGCGATCACCCGATTGCTCCGTCGACACGGACTGAACGGGCGTGCCAAAGTCGCTCACATCCAGCTTGCGATGAAGCCCTTCTGGCAAGCTGGTTTTCAAAAATTCAACCACCAGATCCTGACCTTGCGGGCGAATATCCACACCCACCTGATCGTTGGGCAAGCTTACAACAACGCGGCCACTGGTGTCCGTTCCACGGCGGAAATCCACATTTTTCAGAGGAGCGGTAGCGACATTGCGGCTCTCTGCAAATACTGAAGTCCGTACAGGAACACCCGTTTTGTTGATGGGGTCAAGCAAAATCAACAACGTATTGCCCCGAATGTTCGTCTGGTAAGTTGTCGTTTGCGTAAGATTCAAGACCATGCGCGTGCGATCCGTGGCCTGAACCACATTGACCATGCGCACATTGCCCTGATTGACCACCACCGTGCTCTTGCCCATCTGGTTGACCACACCAGGAAAGTCCAGGGCAATGCGCGCCGGCTGCTGAATGACAAAGCCCGTCGGCACGGCTGCCAGCGGCTCTGAAAACTCGACCCGCACGACTTCTGACCCACCCTGTACAGTACCTGACACCCCTGTGATGCCAGGCTCTGCCCTGACAGGGATAGCCACCACCATGCTGCAGGCCAGGATGGCCACGAGCGCAGCCATTTTCCCGGCAGCGCAGTTTTTTGACGCCAACCTCATTTTCATTTTGAACTCTCCTGCAATTCCAAACTTGACGCTTGCTCGACCCAGTCGCCGGTTGCGTCCTGAACAATTTCACGCAACTTGACTGCGTTTTCCGATACCTCGACCACTTTTCCGAAGTTCTGCCCAAGGTAGGCGTTAACCCGGACCTGGTGCAACAAGTTGTTTACCCGAACCAGCGCAACCCGATTGCCATCCTTGATGATGCTGCCAACCATGGTCATGGTATCCAGCGGAAAACCCTCCAATGGCTCCTTGCGACGCCGCCTTTCGGCTTCGATCAATGCCGAACCCTCCCCAATACCAGCCTCGCGGCGCAAAGCCTGCGTCAGCTTGTCCTTGTTGAAAGGTTCTGTTTCACCCGCCGCCGCATATGGCAATGGCGCGTATTGCTTTGGCTCCGAAATGGAGTCGACACGAGGACGCACTACCCGTTGCTGCTCCGCCATCCATTGGCGCAAGTCCTCATTTGCGGAGCCTGTACACCCCGTTGCGACCAGTGCAGCAAGGCACGTTATGCTGGTTACCTGCCACTTCATCTTCTAGCCTCTCTACCCCGTTGGGCAGCTACTTCGTCAGGATCGAGATAACGGAACGTTTTTGCAATGGCGCTGAACTGAAGCGCACCCGTCGGGTCATTGCCTTTGCGCCAGATATTTATATTGTTCAACGTTACGATTCTCGACAAATTTGCCACATCGGCGGTAAAAGCCCCGATATCGTGATACTGCCCGGTGACTCTGAGTTCAATCGGAAGTTCGGCATAGTATGCCTTGGCAGAAACCTGAGCGGGCCGGAAAAGATCGAACTGCAAACTGCGCCCAAGCCCCGCCTGGTTGATGTCCGACAAAAGCGCATCCATCTCTGCCTTGCTGGGCAGTTGCCTTTCGAGCAAGCTCACGTATTGCGAGACTTGCTCGCGTTGTTTTTTCAATTCGTCCAGACTGACTGCTTGTTGCAGCTTCTTGTGGTAGTCTCCCCGTAGAACGCCCTCTTTGCTCCTTGCATCGTTCAGCGTACTGATTGACTCTTGAACCACAAGAAAATATACAACGACCGCCACGGCAATTGCCACCACCAGCAGCAAGGCAAACTTGGGAATCGCTGGCCATGCGCCAGGATCACGCGCATCCAGCCCCTGGAACTGCGCCACCAACCGCCGCTGAAGCCTGGAAAAGTCAAGCTTCTCTTTCGAGCTTTTTCTTGCCATCTTGTTTTCCCTCACCCTTGGGTTTGAGCATCTTTCGCTGCCTGCACATCGCTGGCCTGCTGAAGCTGTACACGGACAGTGAAGTTGTAAACCCGACGCCGATCCCTGGGCGAAATCTCCATGTCGGAAGCAACAATTTCAATCAACTCCGGGTTTTTCAACCATTCACTGCGACGTGAAAGATTACGCAGCAACTCAGAAACACGCTCGCTGGACTGCGCCACACCTGTAAACAAAACATTTCTGCCCTCTTGCCTGATGCCGTTGAGAAAGATTCCCTCAGGAAGCTGACGCACTGCGTCATTCATCAGATGGACGGGCAGGTTGCGATTGGACTGCAACTCTTCGACAGCCTGCTGCCTTGCTTTCAGGGCCGCAATTTCGCTTTGCAGGCCCGCAATCTCCTTGATCTGCTCATCCAGTTTTTTGTTCTCGGATGTCAGAAGATCATTGCGACTCTGTTGCGTCGATATCTGCTGCTGATAGCCCAGATAAACCACACCCGCCATGACGGCGCCAACCGCCATAGCCAAAACCAGAAGCACATTGAAAGCCTGGCGCGCCCTATGGCGCGCAGCCTCTCTATGTGGGAGCAAATTGATCAAGATCACCGCAAAAACCTCCGCATCGCCAGACCGCAAGCCGTCAGGTACGACGGCGCTTCACGACGCATTTTCTTTTCCCGCACCGATTTCCCGATCGCCATGCCATCAAACGGATTGACGACCTGACACGGGAAAGAGGTATGCCGCGTCACCGCTTCCAGCAACCCCGGCGACGACGCAGCCCCGCCTGCCAGCAGGATGTAGTCGACTCTGTTGTTGGGCGTACTGGTAAAAAAGAATTTCAGGGCGCGTTCGATTTCCTGTGCCATGGATTCCACAAAAGGCTCAAGAACAGCCGTCCCGTAGTCATCGGGCAACTCGCCATTGCGCTTCTTGGCCTCGGCCTCTTCCAGTGTAAAGCCATACTGCCTGACCAGCATTTGCGTCATTTGTGCGCCACCAAATACCTGGTCGCGCTCATACAGCAGGCCATCGTTGAGAAGCACTTGCATGCCGGTAGTCACCGCGCCAATTTCAAACAGCGCAATGACGGCATCGACTCCGCCGCCAGGTAGACGCTCAATGATTCGCGACACGGCCAAACGGGAAGCATAGCTTTCCACGTCAACCACCACTGGAACCAGTCCCACTGCCTCGGCCAAACCTTGCCGGTCCTCAACCTTTTCCTTGCGCGACGCGGCAATGACCACATCCACATCGCCCGCCGATGCGGCGCTGGGGCCGACGACGTAAAAATCCAGGCTCACTTCATCAAGCGGGAACGGAATGAACTGGTTGGCCTCGGCCTCGGCCTGAATCTCCATCTCGCGGTCACTCAAACCAGCCGGTAAAACCACGCGCTTGCTGATGACCACCGAACTCGGCAAAGCCATGGCAACGTTCTTGGCGCGTGTTCCAGAGCGGCTGACCAAGCGGCGCGCGGCGTCTGCGACATCATCGAATCTCTCGATGTTGCCTTCGTTGATCCACCCCTGCTCCAGAGGCTCGATGCCACAACGCTCCAGCACAAACTCGCCAGCGCGCCCCTGCCCAAGCTCCACCAGCTTCATGCTGGAGGAACTGATATCGAGTCCGATCATCGGCTGCGACCGGCTACTGAACAATGACCCTATGTCCACGGCTAAAACCCGTTCTGTTTAACTTGCCCAAGTCGGAAAGACTTAAGAATTTACTTGAATGCTAGCGGCAAGCTCCTTGTCCTGCAACGATTTTTTGTGTTCGGGCCATGGGCTTCGTTGTCAAAAACTAACGGAATGGGTAAATTTCTTGCATCGCCGGGAACCACTGCCTCAAACCGATGCACACGCCCCATGTCCGCGCAGGCCTCACAATCATGCCTGTGTTGCCCGCCGTCCGCCGCCAGCTTTTCCGCAGGCACGCGGCCAAGCGCGCCGGATCGGGCTTTCTTCGTGCAGTCGCGTGATCACCAACTTCAATTGAGACTTCTCATGCCTTCAACTCATGCGGCGAATGCCGCGCACAAGCACAAGCGTTCACCTTCCGCAGCAGCCCGCTGGCTGGCCGCCACGGGCAAGCTCCTGCGCTGGCTGATCGGGCTTTTGATCGCCCTGGCTATCGCTGGCGCCCTGGCGGGCGCCATGGCGCTGGCCATTGTCTATCCCAATCTGCCCGATGTGTCTGATCTCGCCAACTACCGTCCCAAGCTGCCACTGCGCATTTACACCGCGGAAGGCACGCTGATCGGCGAATTTGGTGAAGAGCGGCGCAGCCTGACACCCATCGCAGAAATCCCGCAGGTCATGAAAGACGCGGTCCTGGCCATTGAGGACGCGCGCTTCTACCAGCATGGTGGCATTGATTTCATCGGCGTCGCCCGCGCCATACTGGCCAATTTCGGGCGCGTCAAGAGCCAGGGCGCTTCCACCATCACCATGCAGGTGGCGCGCACCGTGTACCTGTCTTCCGAGAAGACCTACACGCGCAAGATCTACGAGATGCTGCTGACCCTCAAGCTTGAGCACCAGCTCAGCAAGGATCAGATTCTGGAAATCTACATGAACCAGATCTTCCTGGGCAACCACGCTTTTGGCTTTGCGGCGGCCTCTGAAACCTACTTCGACAAGCCGCTCAAGGACCTGTCCATTGCCGAGGCCGCCATGCTCGCGGGCATCCCCAAGGCGCCCTCGCGCTACAACCCCTTTGTCAATCCCTCGCGCGCCCGCACGCGGCAGCTCTACATCATCGAGCGCATGCTCGCAAACGACTTCATCACGGCCCAGCAGGCTGAGCAAGCCCGGAAAGAGCCTTTGCAACTGCGCCAGCGCACCAACGCAACGCCCATCCACGCCGAATACGTGGCCGAAATGGTGCGCCAACTGGTGCTCGACCAATATGGCGCTGACACCTACAGCCGCGGCCTGAACGTTTACACCACGATCACCAGCGACGATCAGCAAGCCGCCTACCAGGCCTTGCGCCGTGGCATTCTCAATTACGACCGTCGGCAAGCCTACCGCGGCCCTGAAAAATTCATCGATCTGCCCGCTGACCCCGCGGCGCTTGACGACGCCATCGACGAGGCGCTGCAAACCTACCCCGACGACGGCGACGACGACCTGCTGGCCGCCGTCGTCCTCAGCGCCGATCCCAAACAGGTGCAGCTCCAGCGCGCGGGCGGCGCGCGCATCACCATTGGCGGCGACGGCCTGCGCCTGGCGCAAGCCGGCCTGTCCAGCCACGCCCAGCCCGCGCAACGCATTCGGCCCGGCGCGGTGGTGCGCATCATCCAGACCGAGCCGGGCCAGTGGCAAATCACGCAAATGCCGCAGGTGCAGGGCGCGCTCGTCGCGCTCGATCCCCGCAACGGCGCCATCCGCGCGCTGGTGGGCGGATTCGACTTTGGCGCCAACAAATTCAACCACGTCACGCAAGCCTGGCGGCAACCGGGATCGAGCTTCAAGCCCTTCATTTACTCAGCCGCGCTCGAAAAAGGCTTCTCCCCGGCCACCATCATCGACGACGCGCCCCTCTTCTTCGACAGCTCCACCACGGGCGGGCGGCCCTGGGAACCCAAAAACTTCGGCAACACCTACGAAGGCCCGATGAGCATGCGCCGCGCCGTGGCCAAATCCAAAAACGTCGTGCTCATCCGCGTGCTGCAATCCATCGGCCCCAAATACGCGCAGGACTGGATTGGGCGCTTCGGCTTCGACGCCGAAAAACACCCGCCCTACCTGACCATGGCACTCGGCGCCGGTTCTGTCACCCCCATGCAAATGGCCTCTGGCTACGCCGTCTTTGCCAATGGCGGTTTCCGCATCGACCCCTTCCTGGTCACCCGCATCACGGACCAGTCGGGCAAGATTCTGGTTGACAGCGTACCCACCCCGCCCACCGAAGCGAGCCGCGCCATCGACGCGCGCAACGCCTTCGTCATGAACAGCATGCTCAACGAAGTCACCCGCAGTGGCACCGCCGCCAAGGCGCAGGCCCAACTCAAGCGGCCTGACCTGTACGGCAAAACCGGCACCACCAACGACGCCATGGACGTCTGGTTTGCGGGCTTTCAGCCCACGCTGGTGGCCGCCGTCTGGATGGGCTACGACACGCCGCACAACCTGGGCAACCGCGAAACCGGCGGCGGCCTGAGCCTGCCCATCTGGATCGACTTCATGCGCGCCGCCCTCAAATCCACGCCCGTGACCAAACTCACGCGGCCAGCGGGCGTCGCGCAAGTCGATGGCGAGTGGTTCTACACCGAATTCATGGACGGCAGCGGCATCACCAACCTTGACGGCGCGGGCACTGAAGAGAGCCTCTTCGACATCTTCGGCCCGCTCGATGGCGCCACCGGCGGCGGCGCCACGCCCGCGCCGGACGAGCGCAACCGCATCCTGGATTTGTTCAAGAACTAGGCCTGGCTGGCAGCGGCGGCGGGCGGCGTAAAAACCAGCGCCTGCCCGGCCAGATCGCTGGCGCTGCTCGACAGGCGGGCAAACAAATCTTCTCCCGTGCGGGTATCGCGCCAGAGACCCTCTGAAAACCGGTAGTGGTAGCCGCCCGCGCGCGCGGCCAGCCAAATCTCGTGCAAGGGCTTTTGCTGGTTGATCACCAACTGCCGCTGGCCGTCAGCGGCAAAAACCAGCGTCAGCATGCCGCCCGCCCTCTGGCAGTCGATGTCGATGCCAGCGCCCTCGCCAATGGCGTCGCACTGCGCCTCGATGGCGCCCAGCAAAGCCTCGGCGCGGTCCAGATATTCGGTATCGGTCATATACAATCCACGGCCATGTTGCGGTCAGCGCAAATTCTAGTTTCAGTGCTCTTGCCGACGCTTGCCATGGGGTTATTGGGCGGCTGCGGCCAGCGCGGGGCGCTGTACCTGCCAACTGGCGCCGCCGCCGCAGAAAGGGCCAGCCTGCCGCAAACGCTGTGGCCCCTGCCGCGTCTGGGCGCCGCCAGCCAAAGCGCGCCACAGCAACAACCGCAGCCGCAAACGCCCCTGCCCCAACCGGCCCTGCCCGAGACCATCCCCATCCAATGACCCCTGCCGCTGCCGCCGCCTTGCCAGGCGCCCCTTTCGTCCATTGGCGCGATGGCCGGTTGTGGCTTGAAGACATCTGCCTGCAAACCCTTGTCGAGCAACACGGTACGCCGCTGTTCGTGTATTCGCAAGCGGCCATCCTCTCGGCCCTGGCCGCCTACCAGCGCGGCCTGGCCGGGCGCGACGCCCTGATCTGCTACGCCCTCAAAGCCAACTCCAGCCTGGCCATACTCAAACTGCTGGCGCAAGCGGGCTGCGGCTTTGACATCGTTTCCGCGGGCGAGCTTGAACGCGCGCTGGCCGCTGGCGCCGACCCGGCGCGCATCGTTTTCTCCGGCGTGGGCAAAACCCCGGCCGAAATGCGCCGCGCGTTGCAAGCGGGCATTGGCTGCTTCAACGTCGAAAGCGAAGCCGAACTCGAAACCCTCAACGCCGTCGCGCTGGCCCAGGGCGACGGCGCGCCCGCGCCCGTCAGCCTGCGCGTCAACCCCAATGTCGATGCCCAAACGCACCCCTACATCGCCACGGGCCTGAGAGACAACAAATTCGGCATCGCGCACGACAACACCCTGGCCGCCTACCTGCGCGCCGCCGCGCTGCCGGGGCTGCGCGTGCTCGGCATCGACTGCCACATCGGCTCGCAAATCACCAGTGAGGCGCCGTACCTGCAAGCCATGGATCGCGTCCTCGATTTGCTCGCGGCCATCGAAGCGCGCGGCATCGCGCTGGCGCACATCGACTTTGGCGGCGGCCTGGGCATCGACTACCACGGCGAGGCCCCGCCCGCCGCCGACGCGCTGTGGCACAAACTGCTCGCCCGGCTGGATGCACGCGGCTATGGCAGCCGCAAAATCCTGATCGAACCCGGACGCTCGCTGGTCGGCAACGCGGGCCTGTGCCTGACCCAAACGCTCTACCTCAAACCCGGCGCGCACAAGAACTTCTGCGTCGTCGACGCCGCCATGAACGATCTCCCGCGCCCGGCGCTGTACCAGAGCCACCACCAGATCGTGCCCTTGAGCGCGCCCGCGCCCCAAACACCCGCGCGGGTTTACGACGTGGTCGGCCCCGTCTGCGAAAGCGGCGACTGGCTGGGCAAAGACCGCCTGCTGGCCGTGCGCGCGGGCGACATGCTGGCGGTCCTGTCAACCGGCGCGTACTGCATGAGCATGTCCAGCAACTACAACAGCCGGCCACGCGCCGCGGAAATCCTGGTCAGCGGCGCATCCAGCCGCCTGATCCGCCAGCGCGAGCCGGTGCACGATCTGTGGCGGCTGGAAAACCCGTAAATCACTGCGCAAAACAGCATCCGCGCCTGTGCGCCGCGCCGCCCGCCGCCGCGCCCGAAAACCCCCATCAACCAACGCGCCGCAAGCCAAAACCTCGCCCTTTGCGCCCCGCAAGGCAGAAAACCATAGAATCGGCTCGTTTTTCACCCTTCACCCCGCCTCGAAATCCGGAAAGGAACACCATTCATGCCAACCCATTACCAGACACTGGGACTGCCGGAAGGCGCGGGAATCGACGAAGTGCGCGCAGCCTGCCTCAAGGCGCTGCAACAGCACGCAAAAACACCTTTGTCGCAAGAAGACTTCAACGCGCTAAAAGCCGCCTGCGCCGAAATCGGCAACCCGCAGCGCAAGGCGCACTACGACCAGCAACTCGCTGAACTTGCCGCGCGCACCGCCGCCACTGGCCGCCCCGGTCACACGCCTGCTGCCCCCTTCCACGCTGGCGACGTGCTGTTCGACCCCGCCACTGGCCGCCCCACGGACACGCGCGCTGCTGCCACCTCTCAACCCGCCGCCACTGACCGCCGCCGCCCCAGTAACACGCCTGCTGCTGCTTCCCGGCCCGCCGCCACCTTTCAACAACCCGCTGCCGCCTTCCAGCCCGCCGCGCCAAAAGAAAACGCGGACGCGGCAGACGCCGACGCCGAACACCGCTTTCAATTCACCGGCTCCGGTGGCGAATACTTCCGCATCTGGATCACCAACCTGCTGCTCTCCCTGCTGACCCTGGGCATCTACTCCGCCTGGGCCAAAGTGCGGCGCGAGCAGTATTTCCACCGCAACACCCTGCTGGACGGCAGCGGCTTTGATTACCACGGCAACCCCATCGCCATCCTCAAAGGCCGCGCGCTGGCCGTGTTGCTGCTGGTCATCTACACGGCGACCGAAAAATACTCCTGGTCTGTCCACATGGTCGTGCTGCTGGCCGCCCTGCCCCTGGTGCCTTGGCTGTTTCAGCGATCGCTGATCTTTCGCTCCCGCAACAGCTCATGGCGCGGCCTGCGCTTTGACTTTCATGGCAGTTACCGAGACGCCTGCTTCACCTTTCTGCCCTATGCCGTGTGCGTCATCTTCATGCTCTGGAGCATGCACATGGTGGAAGCGAGCATGGAACCCGTGGACAAAGACGCGCCGCAATCCCTGTCTTTTTTGCAACCTGCCACGGGCCTGACGCAAACCGGCTTTCAGGACGACGCCGATGCCGCCGCCCCCACCGTAGTAGCGCAACAGGAAAGCGCCGACGACGCGCAAGAAACCACCACCGCCACCGAAGCGCAGCAAACACAAGAAACCGGCGCGCCGGAAGAAGAAACCACCAGCGAAGACGAGAACGACGACGCGGCCTGGGGCATCACCGCTGAAGATGAAGAAGAAGTGACGGACGAGGCCAGCGAGGACGAGGACGAAGACTGGGATCCCCCCGTGAGGAAGACCGCCAATCTGTCTGACCCCGACCCCGTATATGTCGGCGTGGCAGGGGTGAGCTTTATATTGGCTATGCTTTGCTTTCCCTGGTTCATGCACGGCATCAACCGCTATCGGCTCAGCCACCTGGCCTTCTCGCGTGCGCGTTTCAGCAACCGCGCCAAACTGGGCGCGTTCTACCGGATATTCATTCTTGCTGCCTTGCAGTTCCTGGCGATACCCTTCCTGTTCGGGATCGTGGTCGCGATCCTGGCCCCTGCCGCAAAAGCAGGGGCAGGGGCCATGCTCATCGTCGGCATCCTGCTCATGATCGTTACCTTTTTCTTTGTCTTGCTGGCCTACCTGGCAATGTTCGCCATCAAAGCCTACCTGCATTCGCGGCTCAACAACGAAGTCTGGAACAACACCCGGCTGCTGGAAAAATACCGTTTCGCCAGCGACCAGACCTTCCGGGGCCTGCTCTGGATTCACGCCAGCAACTTTTTCCTCATGCTGTTCACCCTTGGCCTTTACTGGCCCTGGGCCAAAGTGCGGCTGGCGCGCTTTCGCGCCGAGCACCTTGCCCTGCTGGCGCCGCCCGGCGCGCTGGACAACTTTGTCGGACAAAACCCCACGGATCAGCGCGCCATCGGCGAAGAAATCGCCGATGCCTTCGACTTCGACATCGCGATATGAGCCGCAGCCCTGCCGTCGCCGCCGCCTACTTCGACGGCCAAAGCTCGCGCCGCCACAGCGTCGAACTGACGGCGCAAGCGGGCCTGCTGCAAATAGCGGGCCTGGCCGCGGGCGCGCCGCAGCGCACGATCCCGCTGTCGGCCATCCAGATCTCGGAGCCGCAAGGCAGCGCCCCGCGCACCCTGCGCTTTGACGATGGCGCGCACTGCGAAATCGGACAAGACCAGGCCCTGCGCCAACTGCTCGACGCCCTGGGCCATCAGGAAACCCCTGTGGTGCGCCTGCAAAGCCGCTGGCACTGGAGCGTCACGGCGCTGGCGCTGGTGCTCATACTGCTGGCCGCTGGCTACCAATGGGCACTGCCCTGGGGCGCGAAACAAATCGCGCCACTGGTGCCCGTCGCCACACTGGCGCAGCTATCGGACGGCGCGCTGCAAACGCTGGACAAATACATGCTGGAACCCAGCCACCTGCCGCCCGAGCGCCAGCAAAACCTGCAACGCGGCTTTGCGCAACTGGCCGCCAGCGACCCGGCGCTGGCGCAATACGGCGCACACCTGCGGCTTCGTTTCAGAAGCCTCCCAGGCACCCCCAACGCCTTTGCCCTGCCCGACGGGCAAATCGTGCTGTTCGACGAACTGGTCACGCTGCAAGACATGCGCGACGACGAAATCCTGGCCGTACTGGCGCACGAACTGGGTCACGTGCGCCAGCGCCACGGCATGCGGCGGCTCATCCAGTCCTCCGTCGTCGCGGCAGTCACAGCGGCCTACCTGGGCGATGTGTCCGTCGTCATCGGCAGCCTGACCACCGTGGTGCTTGAATCGGCCTACTCCCGCGACATGGAGCGCGAAGCCGACGCCTACGCCGTCGCCACCCTCCAGCGCCTGAACGCCAACCCCGACAGCCTGGCAACCGCCCTGGAAAAACTGGAAGCCTTCTACGTCGGCAAAAAGCACTCTTCGGACGGCGACGACAAAAAATACACCTCCTGGATCGAATCCCACCCCGACACCCAGGAACGCGCCATGCGCATCAGGGGCCAGTGGCCAAAAGACTGACGGCAAGCAAGCAAAAACACCCCGCTGCCCACCCCAAACGCGCGCAAGCCAGACAAGCCAGC
>JAISNB010000067.1 GCA_031276435.1 Burkholderiaceae bacterium
GGCAAGCCCAAGGGTGTGGCCCTGTCGCATCGGTCGATTCTTGCCAACATCGCGCAAATTCGCGCCATCATTGATTTTTCCAGCGAAGACCGGGTGCTCAACGTGCTGCCCGTATTCCACGCCTTCGGCCTGACGGCGGGCGCGCTCTTGCCGCTGCTTTCGGGCAGCAGTTTGTTTCTCTATCCCTCGCCGCTGCATTACCGGGTGATTCCGGAGCTGGCCTATGACCGCAGTTGCACCGTGCTGTTTGGCACCAGCGCCTTTCTGGGCAATTACGCCCGGTTTGCGCACCCCTACGATTTCTACCGCTTGCGCTACGTGGTGGCGGGCGCCGAAAAACTCTCGGAAGCGGTGCGCGATTTGTGGTTCGAGAAATTCGGCCTGCGCATCCTGGAAGGCTACGGCGCCACCGAAACCGCGCCCGTGATGGCGGTGAACACGCCCATGGCGTTCAAGAGCGGTACGGTGGGGCAACTGGTGCCGGGGCTGGAATACCGGCTGGTTCCCGTCCCCGGCATTGAACGCGGCGGCATTTTGCACGTGCGCGGGCCGAGCGTGATGAAGGGTTACCTGAAGGTCGATCAACCCGGCGTGCTGCAAGCGCCTGCCTCCGAAATTGGCGAAGGCTGGTACGAAACCGGCGATGTGGTGGACGTGGACGCCGACGGTTTTCTGCACGTTCTGGGCCGCGTCAAACGCTTTGCCAAGATTGCCGGGGAAATGGTGAGCCTGGAAGCGGTGGAAAAACTGGCGCTGACGGCATCGACGGCGGGCGAGCACGCCGTCTCCACCCGCCCCGACGCCAGCAAGGGCGAGCGCCTGGTGCTCTTTACCACCGACGACGCCCTGGGCCGCGAGGCCCTGCAGGCCAGCGCCAAAACCTTGGGGCTACCGGAACTGGTGATTCCCAGAACCGTTGTGCATGTCAAGGCCCTGCCGCTTCTGGGCACCGGCAAGGTCGATTACGTCGCGCTCAAGCGCATGGCCGAAGAGGAAACCCCATCATGAAAAACAGCGATCAAACCGCCACGGCAGCGGCAACATCATCATCGCCCGCCCGGCCTTTGCGTCGCCGTTTCCTGGGCCTGGCGGGTGGCCTGCTGGCGGTGGCAGGCATGAGCGCCAGCCTTGCCAATGTGCTGGCGGGCCAGCGCCTGGTCAAACCCCGGCTCCTCAACCCTTGCCACCCCGGCCCGCTGCCCGAGAGCCTGCGCGCCAGCCCCTGGCTGACAGGCATCTGGCAAGGGCTTGATCCGGCGCAGGTCTGGGACTGCCACGCGCACCTGGCGGGCACGGGCGACAGTGACAGCGGCATTGTGCTTGGCGCGCAATTTGCCGCGCCCACCAACCCCGCCTTCTACGCCCGCCGCCTGTTCTACATGAACGCCGCCTGCGCTGCGCCCAGACATGGCAAATCCGCCTCGGTCGATGAAAACTTCGTGCAGCATTTATTGGATTTGGTGGGAGAAATGCCCGCGGGTGTAAAACTGATGCTCTTCGCGTTCGATTATTTCCACGACGACGCGGGGCAGCCCCAGCCCGACGCGGGCGGCATCCATGTGCCCAACGACTACGCCCGCCGCCTGGCGGCGGCGCACCCGCAGGCTTTTGAATGGGTCGCCTCCATCCATCCCCGGCGCGCGAATGCCGTCGATCTGCTGCAAGAAGCCGCCACGCACGGCGCAAAAGCCGTCAAATGGCTGCCCGCCGCGCAAAACATCGACCCGGCTGCGCCCTACTGCGACGCCTTTTTTGCCGCGCTGGCGCGCCTGCGCCTGCCCCTCATCAGTCATTGCGGCGAAGAAAAAGCCGTCAGCGCGGACGCCGTGCGCTATGGCAACCCGCTGCGCCTGCGCCGCGCGCTGGATGCCGGGGTCAGGGTCGTCATTGCCCATTGCGCCACCAAGGGCGATGACGAAGACTTCGACAACCAGGGGCGGGCGCGCTCCAGTTTTGAACTGTTCGCGCGGCTGATGGACACGCCGCAATGGCGGGACAACCTGCGCGGCGACATCTCCGCCATCACGCTGCGCAACCGCAAGCCGCAAGTCATCAAAACACTGCTGGAACGAAAAGACTGGCACGGGCGGCTGCTCAACGGTTCTGACTATCCGCTGCCGGGCATCTTGCCTTTGATCTCGCCCGCCGCGCTGGCCAGAAGCGGCTTGTTGCCCAAGGAAGCCGTTGCCGACCTGGAACTGCTGCGTGAATACAACGCCCTCTATTTTGACCTGGCGCTCAAACGTGCCCTGAACTGGCGGGGCAACCGCTTTTCCGCGCAAGTCTTTGCCACGCGCGCCTTTTTCGAGAACACCTGACCTATGCACGACGACAATATTCCCCTTCCCCAGGAAAAAACCCGGGGCGGCGAACACTCCCAGTTCGCCCTGTTGACGAATCGCCGTTTTGGCCCCCTGTTCGTCACCCAGTTCTTCGGCGCGTTCAACGACAATTTGTTCAAGAACGCGCTGGTTGTGCTGCTTACTTTCCAGGCCGCAAGCTGGACAACGCTGAAACCCGAGGCGCTTGCCAACCTTGCGGCGGGCATTTTCATGCTGCCCTTTTTCCTTTTTTCCGCCACCGCCGGGCAACTGGCGGACAAACTCGACAAGGCGCGCCTTGCCCGCTACACCAAACTGCTGGAAATCGTCATTGTCGGGCTCGCAGTTTTGGGATTCGTGCTGAAAAGCCTGCCCTTCCTGCTGGGCGTGCTGTTTCTCATGGGGCTGCAATCCACCCTGTTCGGGCCGGTCAAATACGCCATCTTGCCGCAACACCTGCGCCCCGATGAACTTGTCGGCGGTAACGCGCTGGTGGAAGCGGGCACTTACGTCTCGATCCTGCTGGGCACGCTATCGGGCGGGTTGCTCGCGGGCGTATCGAGTGGCACGGTCTGGATCAGCGCCGTCGCCCTCGGCATCGCCGCCATCGGCTACCTGGCCAGCCGCGGCATTCCCCCGGCCCCCGCGCCAGAACCGGAACTCAAAATCAACCCCAACGTC
>JAISNB010000147.1 GCA_031276435.1 Burkholderiaceae bacterium
GCGCGGCGTATCGGCGTATCCGAGCGATGTGACCTGGCAAATGGTGGGCAATTTCCTGACTGGCGGCGCGGCTGTCAGTGTGCTGGCGCGCCAGCACGGCATTGCGCAAACCGTGGTCGATTGTGGCGTGCGGCACGATTTTGACGCCGCCGCCGCGCCCGGTTTGCTCACGCGCAAGATTGCCCCCGGCACAGCCGACAGCAGCCGCGGCCCGGCCATGACGCTGGCGCAGTGCCAGCAGGCCATTGCCAACGGGCGCGATGTGGTGCGCGCGCTGCCCGGTAACGCGCTGCTGCTGGGCGAAATGGGCATTGGCAACACCAGCGCGGCCGCACTGTTGCTGGCGCGCCTGGGCGGCCTTGACGTGGCCGATTCCACCGGCGCGGGCACCGGGCTGGACGCCGCTGGCATCGCGCGCAAAACCGCCGTGCTGCGCGAGGCGCTGGCCGCCAACGCCAGCGCCACCGCGCCACTGGACGCGCTGGCGGCGCTGGGCGGTTTTGAGATCGCCACCATGGCGGGCGCCGTGCTTGAGGCCGCCGCCGGGCGCCGCGTGATTGTGGTGGATGGCTTTATTGCCAGCAGCGCCGTGCTGGTAGCCAGCCGCCTAGCCGCGCCCGTGCTCCAGCGGTGCGTGTTCGCGCACCGCTCAAGTGAAGCAGCCCACGCGCGCATGCTGGCGCTGCTGGGCGCCGAGCCGCTGCTGGATTTGGGCCTGCGCGTGGGCGAAGGCAGCGGCGCGGCGCTGGCCTGGCCGCTGCTGGAATCGGCCTGCCGCATCCTCAACCAAATGGCCAGCTTTGAATCGGCTGGCGTATCGGACAAAGCGCGGTGAGCCGATCCGCCGCGCGCGTTGTCGCCGCCGCGTGTTGCCCCACGCCGCCGCCACTGGCCCGGCGGCAATCGGGTACGCGCGCACAAAACCGGAATCGCGCGCCATGAACCCGCTGCCCGGATTGGCGCGCCACTCCCTGCTGGCGTTGCAGTTTTTTACCCGCATCCCGATCACCGGGCGGCTGGCCGCGTGGGTGGGTTTCAGCCCGTCGCTCATGCGCCGCAGCGCCGCGCATTTTCCCGGCGTGGGCTGGGTGGTGGGCACGGCGGCGGCGGCGGTGTTCGCACTGCTGATTGCGTTGCTGGGCTTTGGCCTGGCCGCTGCCGCAGTGGCCGCCGTATTTTCGACCGCGGCCAGCGTGTGGCTGACGGGCGCGTTCCATGAAGACGGGCTGGCCGATTGCGCCGACGCCCTGGGCGGCAGCGCCGGACGCGATCAGGCGCTGGGCATCATGAAAGATTCGCGCATCGGCAGCTACGGCGCGGTGGCGCTGGTGCTGGCGCTGGCGCTCAAATGCGCCTTGCTGGTGTTGCTGGCCGAGCGCGGTGGCTTTGCCCTGGCGGCGCTGGCGCTGCTGGTGGCGCACGTGCTTTCGCGCCTGATGCCGCTGTTGCTCATGCGCGCGCTGCCCTATGTGGGTGAGGCCGGTGGCAGCAAATCCAAACCGCTGGCCGACGCGGTTTCGTGGGGTGGCGTGTGCGCGGGCGTGGCGTGGACTGCCCCGGCGCTGGCCTTGCTGGGCTGGCTGCTGGGCGCGGGCGCGCTGCTGGCGGTTGTGGCCTTGCCCGTGCTGGCACTGCTTTACATGCTGCGCCTGTTGCGGCGGCGCTTGCAGGGCTTTACCGGCGACACACTGGGCGCCACGCAACAGGTGTGCGAGCTGGCGGCGTATCTGGCACTGGCCATCAATGCGTCGTCGCGGAGCCTGTGGTGAGCGGCAGCAGCAGGCTCTGGCTGGTGCGGCACGCGCCGCCGCTGGCTCCCGACGGCCTGTGCTATGGCCGCAGCGATCTGGCTGCCGACGCCGCGGCCACGGCGCGGTCCGCACAAACCCTGGCCGCCACACTACCGCGCGGGGTGGCCGTGTGGTCATCGCCATTGCAGCGTTGCACGGCCTTGGCGCAGGCGCTGCATGCCGCGCGCACTGATTTGCCCTGGCAGACCGACGCGCGCTTGGCCGAACTGGATTTTGGTCAGTGGGAAGGCGTGCCGTGGGCGCGCATTGACCGCCGCGCCATGGACGCATGGCTGGCCGATTTTGCCGACGCATCCCCCGGCCAGAGCGGCGAGAGCGTGCGCCGCCTGATGGCGCGCGTGGGTGCGGCCTTTGCCGACTGGCGCGCCAGCGGCCAGGATGCGCTGTGGATCACGCACGCCGGGGTCATCCGCGCGGCGCGCCTGCTGCACGCTGGCCTGCCCTGCCCAAACCGAGCGGCGGACTGGCCCGCCGAGGCCGTGGCCTTTGGCGAGGTGCTGGTTTTGCAATAAAGCCACCCTCAACCCCCCGCCAGCCGCACCCCTGGCCCGTGCGTGCAAGCCTTGAGCGCGTGGGCAAGTCAAGACCAGAAAACGCCGATGAACCGTCATTGCGGAAAGCGAGGCAACGCGGCAATCCATTGACTTTTATTTATGCACCATCCTTACCGCCTGCTCTGCCATTTGAGAGGAAGGCAAGTGGAGCATCCATCCATTGCCCTCGCCACCTTGGACAAGCGGCGGCGCATTTATTTTTTGCCCTCGCCCCTTTTTTGGGAGAGGGGAAATTTTTCCGCGTGGCACAAACGAAAAGAGTATTTTCCCAAATGAAACCGCATGGATTGCCACGGGGCCAAAGCCCCTCGCAATAACGAAGAAAGCGGGAGCGCGCATTTCTTCATTACCCTCGCCCCTTGGGGAGAGGGTGGCGCGAAGCGCCGGGTGAGGGGCGCCCCATGTAAATCCCCACCGTTGCGAGGAGCGACGCGACATGGCAATCCATCCCTTATTGCAGCATAGTCGGCATACGGGAGGAGGGTGCTCACCCTCTCTCGCCCCATCCTCTCCCCCAACCCCTCTCCACAAGTGGAGAGGGGAGCATATTGCGCTCTCCCCATCCTCACCCCCCGCCCCTCTCCGCAAGCGGAGAGGGGAGCAAATTGCACCCTCCCCCCTTGGGGGGGAGGGTTGGGGAGAGGGAACAAAGGGGGAGAGATGGAGAGAGGCCCGGGGGCACTCTCTCCCTCAAAGGGAGAGAGAAAGACAGGCGGCGCATCCATCCATTGCCCTCGCCCCCTGTGGGGGAGAGGGTTGGGGGGAGGGGGTGCTTTGCACCACAAACGAAGAGAGAAAGGCGCAGGCAGTGGAGCAGATGGACACCGCAGTTGGATTGCCGCGTCGCTTCGCTCCTCGCAATGACAAACCCGGATGCCCCCAACCGCGCGGTTCAGCCCGCCCAGCCGATCCAGCCCATGGCCCAGGTGCCAAGCACTACCAGCCCGAACGCGATGCGGTACCAGGCAAAGGGCACAAAGCTGTGGTGCGCAATGTAGCGCAGCAACCAGCGCACGCACAGCCAGGCGCTGACAAACGAAAAGGCCAGCCCCACGGCAAACAGCGGCAAATCCGCCCAACTGAGCGCGGCGCGCGCCTTGTAGAGCGAATAAACGCCCGCGCCAATCAGTGTGGGAATCGCCAGGAAGAACGAGAAATCCGTGGCCGCCTTGCGCGACAGGCCCAGCAGCATGCCACCGATGATGGTGGCGCCCGAGCGGCTTGTTCCCGGCACCATGGCAAGGCACTGCACCAGCCCGACTTTAAAGGCGTCCAGCAGCGTCATGTCGTCCACGCTGTGGATGCGCACCGCCGCAGCCGGACGCCGCTCGGCCCACAGGATGACCCCGGCGCCAGCAATGAAGGCGGCGGCCACCACCAGCGGGTTGAACAGGTGCGCCTTGATGGCGCCGCCAAACAAAAGCCCGAGCGCCACGGCAGGCAGGAACGCGATGAACACATTGAGCGCAAAACGCCGCGCCTGGGTGCCGCCACGGGTGGGCAAGGCCAGCGCCACGGGCCACAGCCTTTGCCAATAGACCCAAATGACCGCGAAGATGGCGCCGGTTTGAATGGCAATGTCGAAGGCCTTGGCTTTCTCGTCGCCCGCGGCGGCGGCAAAATCCAGCAGGCTGCCCGCCAAAATCAGATGCCCGGTGGACGAGACGGGCAAAAATTCGGTCAATCCCTCAACCACGCCCATGACGGCGGCCTTGGCGGCCAGCAGCAAATCCAAATCCATCTCCTTGCGCGGCGCGCTTCAAACCAAGGCAGCGGCGGCGCAAACCGCGCGCCGCCCGTCGCCATGGCGCGCCGCCAGAATAAACGACCCAATGCTATACCGTTGATAGCTGATGGCGCGGATTCTACAGGCCCGCTGGCATGGATTGCCAGATCCAACCGGCCTGGCGACAAGCCCCGGCAAAACCCGACAAAATGCTGCGCACAAAAGCGTATAGCATCCACGGATCATGTCGCAACGCATCAAATTCTGGCTTGTCGCGCTCAATCTGGCCCTGCTGGGCGTGTGGGCGTTTTCTGTTTTGCCGCAGTTGCTGCGCGATCAGGCGCCCGCCGGGCTTTTGCAATGGCGGGATGCGTTGGTGGTGTTGAGCGGCATTTTCACCTTTGCCTGGATGAGCGCGGCCATGCTGCTTTCGCTGCGCCTTGCCTGGCTGGAGTCGCGCCTGGGCGGGCTGGACAAGCTCTATCACCTGCACAAATGGCTGGGCATTGGCGCGGGACTGCTGGTGTTTGTGCACTGGATGATTGAATTGCTGCCCAAAAGCATGGTGGATGCCGGCTGGCTGCAAGTGCCCGCGCAGGATGACGACGGAGGGGGCGAAGAAGGCTTCTGGACCGAGCTTGCGGACGGCTTGGGCGAATGGATGGCCTACCCCATGCTGGCGCTGGTCGTCCTGGCCCTCATCAAGCGTTTTTCCTATGGGCATTTTCGTTTCACGCACAAGCTCATGAGCCTGATCTTCTTGCTCGGCATCTACCATGGCCTGATGTTGCTGCCCGGGCACCTGTGGTGGCAACCCGCTGGCTGGCTGGTCGCCGTGTTTGCCGCCGTTGGTGGCGGCGCGGCGCTTTACGCGCTTGCCGGGCGCATCGGGCAGCGACAACGCTACCCGGCAACCATAGAAAACTGGCGGCAAACAGCAGGCGGCGTGCTGCAAATCGAATGCCATGTGGCAACGACCTGGCCGGGACACCGGGCGGGGCAGTTTCTGCTGGCCACTTTTGAGCGGCAAGAAGGCGCGCACCCTTTCAGCATTGCGACCGACTGGCGCGGCGGCGGCGCGACAAAAAGCCTGATGCTGACCGTCAAGCCCCTGGGCGACTACACCGGCCAGTTGGCCGACAGACTCAAGCCAGGGCAGAACATTGTGCTTGAAGGCCCTTACGGCGCATTCACCTTCGACGCCGACCACAAGGCGCAAACCGCCGCCACCGCCGCGCCGCAAATCTGGATTGCGGGCGGCATTGGCGTTGCGCCCTTTCTGGCGCGTCTGGACGCGCTGGCAAACAAGGGCGCGGGGCACGGCCAGGACATCCACTTTTTCTACAGCATCCCCGATGCCAGCCACTGCCCGGCGCAACTGGCAGATCTTTGCCAAGCCGCTGGCGTGCAACTGCATTGCCGCCATACGCAAAGCGAGGGGCTGCAACCGTTTTCCGCCATCGGCGAACACCTGCGCGCCGACACCAGTGTCTGGTTCTGCGGCCCGGCAGACTGGGGCCGGGCACTGGGCAAGGCCCTGAAGGCCGCCGGACTGCCCGCGCGCCGCTACCACCGCGAACTGTTTGAATTCAGATAAGCGCCAGCAGCAGCGCAGGTGCGCAGCCTTTGTTGCCCCCATCGAAAGCCAATTGCGGCGCGCCAGGGCCGCGCGGAACTCTAAAATCCGGCCCATGACGACCGCACCCCAAACCCCCCCATCGGGCGAACCCGAAAGCACCAGACCCGGCAACTTCCTGCGCCAAATCATCGAGCACGATCTCGGCGCTGGCGCCTACGCCCAGCGCCTGTGGGGCGGCAGCCCGGGCGATGGCGCGCACCACCAGCAATCGGGTGCGCGCGACCCAGCCAGAATCCGCACGCGCTTTCCGCCCGAACCCAACGGCCACCTGCACGTGGGCCACGCCAAAAGCATTTGCCTGAACTTCGGCCTGGCGCGCGACTACGGCGGCGTCTGCCACATGCGCTTTGACGACACCAACCCCGAAAAAGAAGAACAGCAATACGTCGACTCCATCCTGGAAGCCGTGCGCTGGCTGGGCTTTTCGTGGGACAGCCACTTTGGCGGCAAAACCGAAAGCCACCTGTACTACGCCAGCGACTACTTCGACTTCATGTACCGCGCGGCCGAATACCTCATCACCGCCGGCCACGCCTACGTGGACGAGCAAACGCCCGAACAAATGCGTGCCAACCGGGGCGACTTCAACACCCCCGGCACCAACAGCCCCTACCGCAACCGTGCCCCGCAAGAGAACCTGGCGCGCTTTCGCCAAATGCGCGACGGCCAATTGCCCGACGGCGCCGCCGTGCTGCGCGCCAGAATCGACATGGCCAGCGGCAACATCAACATGCGCGACCCGGCCATCTACCGCATCAAACGCGCCACACACCACAACACCGGCGACAAATGGTGCATCTACCCCATGTACACCTTTGCGCACCCCATCGAGGACGCGCTGGAACAAATCACCCACAGCATCTGCACGCTGGAATTTGAAGACCAGCGCCCTTTCTACGACTGGCTGATCGCGCGCCTCATTGAAGGCGGCCTGATCCTGCCGCCGCCGCCGCGCCAATACGAATTCGCGCGCCTGAACCTCACCTACGTCATCACCAGCAAACGCAAACTCGCGCAACTGGTGGCTGAAAACCACGTCAGCGGATGGGACGACCCGCGCATGCCCACCATCCATGGCCTACGCCGCCGCGGCTACACCCCCGCCAGCCTGCAACTGTTTGCCGAACGCATCGGCGTCACCAAAACCGATAGCTGGATCGACTACAGCGTACTCGAAGGCTGCCTGCGCGAAGACCTTGAAAACAAAGCCCACCGCGGCATGGCCGTACTCGACCCCGTAAAACTCGTCCTCACCAACTGGGCCGAAATATTTGGCGACGCCAGCTACACCGAAGAGTGCACCCAGCCCGCGCTGCCCCACGGCGCCATCGCCCCGGGCCAGGGCGAGCCGCCCGCGCGTACATTCAAAATCGGCGCGCAAGTCTGGATCGAGCGCCAGGACTTCGCGGAAACACCGCCCAAAGGCTACAAACGCCTGTACCCCGGCAACCTCGTGCGCCTCAAAGGCGGCTACGTCATCGAATGCACCGGCTGCGCCAAAGACGCCAGTGGCAACCTCACCGAAGTACACGCCAAAGTCATCCCCGACACCAAAAGCGGCACCCCCGGCGCCGACAGCGTCAAAGCCAAAGCCGCCATCACCTGGGTCAGCCTGGCCAGCGGCATCAGCGCCCAGGTGCGCCTGTACGAGCGCCTCTTTACCGACCCCAACCCGGACGCTGGCGGCAAGAACTTCCTGCAAGCCCTCAACCCCGACAGCCTCAAAACAGTCACGGCCTACGTGGAACCCTCCCTGGCGCAAGCCCGGCCAGACGAAAAATTCCAGTTTGAACGCCACGGCTACTTTGTCGCCGACCGCATCGACCACACCCCGGGCAAACCCGTATTCAACCGCATCACCGGCCTGAAAGACAGTTGGGGCAAATAACCGCGCGCCGCCACCAGCGCGCGTTTGGCCGCCCCGCGCTGGCTGCCCAAGCGCGTGGACGGCCATCAATCAAGGAAACGGACAAAGCGCCTGACCCGCGCGCGTAGCCAACCGCATTGCCTGCCACGCCGCGCGGCTTGTTGCTTTTGTGACCACAGCCTCCATTCTTGGAATAAAGGGCGCGCCCATCGAAAACGCTTGGCCGCCCGCGCCGCGGCTGGCTTTACCTCTCACCCTCTTGAAGGAGAGAGGTAAACATTCCGCATTACGAGTACCCGCAGGGCACGCGGCAATCCAGACAGCTTGCACGCGATGCAGCAACCGATATGCCCCCTTCGCGCTGCAAGAAACCCTCGCTCGCCCTGCCCCTGCCGTCCTCTCTGGAATTTCGGATTGTGCGCTTTGATGTTCCGATGACTGAGGCAATTTCTGCATAGGCTGCTGCATCGTTTTGCTCCTCGTAATGACGAAAAGATGGGCCGGAGTCGAACAAGGTGAGGCAGGGTCGCAATGACGGGGGCAAAGGGATCTCTCATCCCTTCATCGTCTTTGCCACAGCGGAAAGGCTGTCGCACGGTGAAAGCCGATGGATTGCTTGCCGCCACGCCTTCGACTCGCTGTCGCAACGACAATGGGGGCAGGGCCGGGGTTGTCGGTTGCAATGCATCCCTGCCGCGGCGCGCGTGCTGCTGAAGCGTTCCACCACGAACATGGTTGATGGCCCGGCGCATGGCGGCAGTTCGGGCGTGTCTGCCGTTCGCATGGACAAGGGCAGGCACGGTAATTGCATGACAAGACAAATCGCTGTGTATATTCATACACAATCGACAATTCAGACAACCGACATTGACACCGACAACCGACACGCCATGGATTCGATACATACCGCAGAAGAGCGCCCGCCACCGCATGCCCGCTGGGCGCCATGTGATCGCGCGTGCTATCACACGCTGCACTGGCCGCTGTCGGGTGGCGAGGCGGCTTTTCCGCGCGGGAGCCTGTTGCCGAGCGCCTGCCTGCCGCTGTTGCCGCAGCCCGCGCATCGGCTGCTGGCCGAGTGCGCCGAAGAGGGGCTGCGTCGCCTGGTTCATTTTCACATGCAGCGCCTGCGCCGCACGTCGCTGTTCGCGCGCGCGGGCCGCTGCTTTGATTGCGTGACGCAGCGGGTGGCCGATTTTGTGGTCGAGTCTTGCGGTGGCCCACTTTACTACAGCGAGCGGCATGGGCGACTCCAGGCGGGTGCGGGTTTGCCTCTGTTGCTGGACGAAGAGGGGCGCGAGATTTGGCTGGTGCAGCTTTGGCATGCTTTTGATGACGCGGATTTTCCCGCGCTGCTGCGCGCCGATTTCTGGAACTGGGCCGAACCGTTGTCGGTGCATTTGCTCGCGCCGCAGGCGCGTCACAGCGGGTTGACGCGTTACGATTACGATACGGTGCGCAGCTGGTTTCCCGCCGCCGCGGGGGTCAAAGCCGCAGAGAGTGCGGCGCGCGGCGGTGGCGGCATGCGCAAAGGGGCGACAAGCCATGGCTGATTCGACTTTGCTGTCCGGCAATCTGAAGCTGGCGGGCAGGCTTGACGCGCGTTTTTTCGCGCTATTGACCGCCATCGACAACACCGGCTCAATCAACCGGGCCGCGCGCACCGCTGGCTACAGCTACAAGGGCGCGTGGCTGTTGCTGGAGACGGCGGCCAATCTGGCCAGGGAGCCGCTGATTGAAAGCGCGACTGGTGGCAAAGGCGGCGGCGGGACAAGACTGACGCGCGCCTCGCGCGATTTGCTGGTGGCGTGGCGCAGGCTTGAATCCACGCATTCGGACTTCCTGCGCGCGCAGGAAGCATGGCTTATTCAACAGCCGGCGCTGGCCGGCCTTCTCAGGAGAATCTCGATGAAAACCACCGCACGCAACCAGTTCGCAGGGACTGTGTCCGCCGTCGATCAGGGGCCGGTCAGCACACAAGTGGTGCTTACCCTTGCAAGCGGGCAGGACATTGCAGCAACCATAACCACCGCGGCGGCGCGTCGCCTCAATCTTGAGGTGGGCAAAGATGCCATCGCGCTTGTAAAGTCATCGGCGGTGGTGCTCGTGACGGATTTCGCCGGTTATGTGCTGTCGGCCCGCAACCAGTTTGCGGGAACGATTTCGCGGCTGGATCGGGGGGCCGTGTCGTCGCTGGTCATCGTCACCCTGCCGGGCGGCATCAACCTGACAGCGAGTGTTACCAACGACGCGGTGGATGCGCTGGGCCTGGCAATCGGGCAGGAGGCGACGGCGGTTTTCAAGGCCCATGCGGTCATGCTGGCTGTGGCCGTCTGATGATTGGAAGCGGTAGCAGGCAGCCCTGGAGGAGGAGTGTGCCTCGTCAGGCTTGATTCAATCCCTGAATCAAATTCATCAAGCCACCAACAACGCCGCCACGATGCCAAAGAAGAAGGTGGCGCCCATCCAGTGGTTTTTGAGGAAGGCGTTGAAGCATTTGGCTTCGTCGCGCGTGCGAAACTGGGTCCAGAACCACCATGTCTGGATCAGGGCCAGCACTGGCGCGATGTAGAAGATGGGGTGGATGCCGCAGAGGCTCAAAGCCAGGGTCCAGATTGCGATGTAGGCGATGTAAAAGCCGATGATGCCCGCGATGAGGTTGTTGCCCAGTGTGATGGCGGTGGTTTTCATGCCGATTTTGAGGTCGTCCTGGATGTCTTGCATGGCGTATTCGGTGTCGAAGGCCATGACCCAGAAGATGTTGCCCAGCCACAGCAGCCAGGCGATGGGCGGCACATGGTCGCGCACGGCGGCAAAGGCCATGATGATGGCGCCGCTGTAGGCCATGCCCAGTACCATTTGGGGCAGGGCGAAAAAGCGTTTGGTAAACGGGTAGAAGAGGGTGATGCCCAGGCAGGCGAGCGACCACATGACGGCGTGCTGGCCGAGTGTGAGCGCCAGGGCGAAGGCAGTCAGGGCGATGGCCGCGCCCGCCAGCAGCGCCTCTTTGCGCGAGATGCTGCCACTGGCGACCACGCGCCCGACGGTGCGTTTGACGTGGCGGTCAAATTTGAAGTCGGTCACGTCGTTGACGCAGCAACCGGCCGCGTGCATCAGGAAAGCGCCAAACGCAAAGACGAACATCAGGCGCCAGCCCGGAAATCCGCCCGCCGCCAGCCACAGCGCCGACAGGCCAGGCCACATCAGCAGGTACCAGCCTTCCGGCATTTTCCAGCGGATCAGATCAAGGTAGAGGGCAAGGCGGCGGTGGGCCAGCATGGGACGGGTCATTGATGCGGTGCGGTTTGGAAATCAGGCGCGCAAGATGAATCAGGATGCGCCGGGGCGGAAAGAGCCATGGCAAACGACGTTTATCTGCTTCAGTGCTGAAGGGTTTTTGAAAGCAGGTTGATGAGCATGACACCCGCGACGATCAGGCCAATGCCCAATACTGCGGGCAAATCCAGCCGTTGCCCATGAATCAGCCAGGCCACGACCGAAACGAGCACGATGCCCGCGCCCGACCAGATGGCGTAGATCACGCCGACCGGCAGTGTTTCGATAACACGCGAGAGGCAATAAAACGAGGCGACGTAGCCCACGACCACACCAACGGACGGCCACAGGCGTGTAAATCCCGCTGTGGTCTTGAGCATCGAGGTGGCAATGACTTCAGCGATGATCGCCAGCATGAGATAAAACAGGATCGAAATGGGCATGCGAAAGTTCCGGATGATGGGCGATTTGTGTTTCCTTCCAGCGGCACTTTTTCTGTTTTTCGCAGGCAGAAAGTCATGCGCTTGGGTGGGCGGCACGGTTTGTACGACCCGTTTTTGACGCGCGTCATCCAGGGTTGAATAACGGGCGAGACGGGTGTCAGGGCAAACGGGCGCGGGGCGTCGGTCAGTAGTCCCTGGTTGGGCGCGCGTTGTCCGGCTTGCGGGGCATCCAGGCTGTGCCGTAGGCAAACAGTTCGACCTTGATGAATTGCTGCCACCGGTCGGCCTGGTGGAGCATGGCCGTTTCGATTTTGACGTTGAAGATGGCGTTTGCGCCTTTGCGGTGGGCGTCTTCCTTCATGCGCAAAATGGCTTCGCGCCGGCCACGGTCCATGATGGATTCCAGGCTGCCGAGCCGTCCGCCAAAGATGCTTTTGAGGTAGGCCAGCCACTGGCGGAACCGATCCGCGCCCACGACCACCGAGCCACTGACCAGGGCGCAGTCCTGCCCGGCCAGCGACGCGGGCGGCGTTCTTTCGTTGAAGATCAGGATGTCGCGCAAGCGTGCTTCGCGCTCGCGGATGGATCGGTAATGCCTTTTTTCAAGGTACAAGCCAATCGGGAACGTGAGGAGCAGCGCGATGAAGTTGGCAATGTTCCAGAGCAGATTGATGATCAGGTCCATGGCGCGGCGCCTTACAGCTTGCGTTCCAGAACCACGGCAGTTCCGTAGGCCAGGATTTCCGCCGCGCCGGGCGCGACGTTGGCCGTGCTGAAGCGCACGTTGATGACGGCGTTGGCGCCAATGCCCTCGGCCTGCTGGACCATGCGCGCCACTGCTTCCTGGCGCGATTCGTTGAGCAGCTCTGTATAGCCTTTGAGTTCGCCGCCCACGAAGTTTTTGAGTCCGGCCATGAGGTCGCGGCCCACGTGCTTGGCGCGCACGGTGCTGCCTTGCACCAGCCCAAGGTGTTGGGTGATGGTGCAGCCGGGGATGAATTCGACGTTGGTGATGGTGCAGTTGCTCATATGCGTGCTCTTTCTCTTGACTCTGGTGCCTGGAATTGGCCCCATAGGATAATCCACCGGCGCGCGCCTGGGGCAGCGCGCCGCGCGCGGGGTTTCCTGGCGCGTCGCAGCCTTGGCGCCAGTTGGCATGGTTCTTGATTGCGACTATAGTTGCCCCTTTTACGCTTTGTTGCATTGCGTCGTTTTTTTCGCTTCCCCCCGAGTCTCCACGATGACAGACCTTCTGCCGCAACTCACACAGCAACTTTTCAACGGACTGTCGCTTGGCGCCATTTACGCGCTGATTGCCATCGGCTACACCATGGTGTACGGCATCATCGGCATGATCAACTTTGCCCATGGCGAGATCTACATGATTGGCGCCTACACGGGGCTGGTCACGCTGACGGTGGTGGGCACGCAAAGCGGTTTGCCCGTTTTCATGGCGGTGGCGCTCATGCTGGTGGTCGCTGTCATCGTCACCGGCATTTACGGGTTCGCGGTGGAGTACGTGGCCTACAAGCCGCTGCGGCGCAGTCCCCGGCTGGTGGCGCTGATCTCGGCCATCGGCGTTTCCATCTTCCTGCAAAACTGGGTGGCGCTCGGGCAGGGCGCGCGCGATATGGCCGTGCCGTCGCTGGTCTCGGGGTCGTTGCAGGTGCACATGGGGTCTGAGTTTGACGTCAACATTCCCTATTCGCGCATCATGATCATCGTGGTCACGGTGCTGCTCATGGCGGCGCTGACGCTGTTTATCAAGCATTCGCGCATGGGGCGTGCCTCGCGCGCGTGCTCGCAAGACATGCACATGGCCAATTTGCTGGGCATCGATACCAACCGCGTAATCTCCTTTACCTTCGTGCTGGGCGCCATGCTCGCCGCCGTGGGCGGGGTGCTGATTGCGCTGACCATCGGCAAGCTCAATCCCTTCATCGGCTTCATCGCTGGCATCAAGGCGTTCACAGCCGCCGTGCTCGGGGGCATTGGCAGCATTCCGGGCGCCATGCTGGGCGGCGTGCTGCTGGGCGTGGCGGAGACTTTCGCGGCGGGCTACATCTCGTCGGAATACAAGGACATCGTGGCCTTTGGCCTGCTGGTGCTGATTTTGCTGTTCCGCCCCACGGGGCTGCTGGGCAAACCCGAGGTGGAGAAGGTCTGAGCAATGAACGCCACATGCCTGAAAAACGCGGCCATCGCGGCCATCATGACCACGGTTCTGGTGCTGCCCGTTTTCGGGTTGCACCTCACGCGCCAGGGGGTGCGCACCATCATCGAGCCTCAGTGGGGCATTGTGGCCGCGGCCGCGGCAGCCGTCTTTTTCTTCCAGCTTTTCAGCCCGCTGCTGGCGCGCGCGGGCAGGCGCATTCACGTGCGCCCGCCAGAGCTGCCCTCGATCGCGTTTGACCGCAATCCCTGGCTGTTGGCGGCGCTGCTGCTGGCCGCCGCAGCATGGCCGTTTTTTGCCGGGCGCAGCGCCGTGGACATTGGCACGCTGGCGCTGATTTACATCATGCTCGGACTGGGCCTGAACATTGTGGTGGGCTTTGCCGGTTTGCTGGATCTGGGCTTTGTGGGCTTTTACGCCGTGGGTGCTTATACCTATGGCCTGCTTTACCACTGGGCGGGCTGGAGCTTCTGGGAGGCGCTGCCCCTGGCCGGTGGCATGGCCGCGCTGTTCGGCTTTCTGCTCGGCTTTCCGGTGCTGCGGCTGCGCGGGGATTACCTGGCCATCGTCACACTGGGCTTTGGCGAGATCATCCGCCTGCTGCTCATCAATCTGGCGCGCTGGACGGGCGGGCCGGACGGCATTTCCGGCATTCCCAAGCCCACCGTGTTTGGCTACGAGATGGCGCGCCGCTCCAGCGTGGAGGGGCAGCAAACGCTGCACGAATTGCTGGGGATGGACTTTGCGCCCCAGCACATGGTGATTTTTCTCTACCTCATGGCCTTGCTGCTGGCCACCGTTACCCTGTGGGTGTCCAATCGCCTGCTGCGCATGCCTGTTGGCCGCGCCTGGGAGGCGCTGCGCGAGGACGAAATCGCCTGCCGCTCCCTGGGCCTGAACCCCACGCGCATCAAACTTTCGGCCTTCACGCTGGGGGCCACCTTCGCGGGCCTGGGCGGCGCTTTTTTTGCCGCGCGCCAGGGGCTGGTCAACCCGGAGTCGTTCACCTTCATGGAATCGGCGCTGATCCTGGCCGTGGTGGTGCTGGGCGGGCTGGGGTCGCAACTGGGCGTCATTCTGGCGGCCATACTCATCACTGTGCTGCCTGAAGTGGCGCGCGAATTTGCCGAATACCGCATGCTGATTTTCGGCCTCATCATGGTGCTGATGATGCGCTGGCGGCCCCAGGGCCTGCTGCCCATGAAGCGCCCGCACGTGGAGCTGGACGCATGAGTCCGGTCGAACCGCTTGTCCATGCCGCGGGCGCCGCCGCTGAAGCCGCCATCGACGCCATTGCCGACGCCACAGTCGACACGGTTGAGGCCATGGGCGATGCCGCCGATGCCGCTTCCGTCATTGGCAACGCCCCCCCCATCACCGGCAGCGCCGCCGCGCACACCACCCGCCGCTACACCGGCCCGCTGCTGCGGGTCAGCGGGCTATCCATGCGCTTTGGCGGCCTGCTGGCCGTCGACGGCATCGACTTTGAAGTCGGGCGCGACGAGATTTTCGCCATCATCGGCCCCAACGGCGCGGGCAAAACCACGGTATTCAATTGCGTTGGCGGCTTTTACAAACCCACTGCTGGCCGCATCGTGCTGGACGGCCAGGCCATCCATGGCAAACCGAGCCACAGCGTGGCGCGGCACGGACTGGTGCGCACATTCCAGAACGTGCGCCTGTTCAAAAGCCTGACGGTGCTGGAAAACCTGCTGGTGGCGCAGCATCGCCAGTTGGGGCACCACATCATTGGCGGGCTGCTCGCGCTCAAATCGTTCCGGCGCTCGGAAGCCGACGCGGTGCGCCGCGCCGCGCAATGGCTCGACTTCATGGGCCTGCGCGAATACGCCAACCGCGAGGCTGGCAACCTGGCCTACGGCCACCAGCGTCGGCTGGAAATTGCCCGCTGCATGATTACGCAGCCGCGCCTGCTCATGCTGGATGAACCCGCCGCTGGCCTGAACCCGCAGGAAAAGCGCGACCTGCAAGGCCTGATCGACCGCCTGCGCCGCGAGTTTGGCGTGGCCGTGCTGCTCATCGAGCACGACATGGGCGTCATCATGCAAATCTCGGACCGCATCCTCGTCATGGAAAACGGCCGCCCCATCTGCACCGGCACGCCAGGCGAGGTGCGCAGCAACGAGCGCGTCATCAAGGCCTACCTGGGCGAGGCGTAGCGCCTCTCGCGCCCCTGCGCCCGCCCGCAGCCATCACCCCCCACCCCTGCACACATGCTCGCACTCGAAAACGTTGAAACCCACTATGGTGCCATCTGCGCGCTCAAGGGCATATCGCTGCACATTGACAAGGGCGAAATCGTCACCCTCATCGGCAGCAACGGCGCTGGCAAAACCACCACGCTAATGACCGTATGCGGCAACCCGCGCGCCAGCAGCGGGCGCATCCTGTTCGAGGGGCAGGACATCACCCGGCTGCCCACGCACGCCATCATGCGCCGCGGCATGGCCATCTCGCCCGAGGGGCGGCGCATCTTCCCAGACCTGACGGTGCTCGAAAACCTCATGATGGGCGGCTTCTTCCTGGACAAAACCGCCATGCAGGAAGGCCAGGCGCACGTCTTCAAACTCTTTCCGCGCCTCAAGGAGCGCGCCAGCCAGCGCGCTGGCACCATGAGCGGCGGCGAGCAGCAAATGCTGGCCATTGGCCGCGCCCTGATGACGCGCCCGCGCCTGCTGCTGCTTGACGAACCCACCCTCGGGCTGGCGCCCCTGATCATTGCGCAAATCTTTGAAATCATCCGCACCATCCGCGACGAAGGCGTCACCATCTTCCTGGTCGAGCAAAACGCCAACAAGGCGCTGCAAGTGGCCGACCGTGGCTACGTGCTGGAAAACGGCACCATCACCTTGAGCGACACCGGCGACAACCTGCTGCACAACGACGACATTCGCCGGGCCTACCTGGGATGAGCCGGGCGCGCAGGCAAAATACCAGTCTGGTGCGCATGCGCGCCATTGGGGTGCTTGCCCGGGCCGCGCGGCTTTGCCAAAGACAGTGCATCGTTTTGGTGCCTGCATGGCGGCATGCTTCTTGCAGGCCGCTGATGCAGGAAAAAACCGCCGTTTCCAGCAGGCTTTTATCAGCAACCACCACTTGAGGAAAATCTCCATGATGAAGTTGTCTCGCTTACCCACCCTTGCGCTCATTGCGGGCGCTGTCTTTTGCACAGGTGGCGCGGCGCACGCCGCCGACACCATCAAGATCGGCGTCATCCAGCCCATGACCGGCCCCAACACGCAGTATGGCGACCAGATCCAGGCGGGCGCGCTCACGGCCATCGAAACCATCAACGCCGCGGGCGGCATCAAGGGCAAAAAGCTCGAACCCGTCCTGATCGACGACGGTTGCGAACCCAAGCAAGCCGTCCCCGCGGCCAACCGCCTCGTCAACTCGGACGCCAAATTTGCCGTCGCGCATGGTTGCTCGGGCGTGGCCGTGCCTGCCGTCAACGTGTACGAAGCCGAAGGAATCGTGGTCATCACGCCGGGCGCCACATCGCCCCTGGTCACCGACACCACCAAGCCCCGCTTCTTCTTCCGCACCATTGGCCGCGACGACCAGCAAGGCCCGTTTGGCGCCGAATACATCGCCACCAAACTCAAACCCAAAAAAGTCGCCATCCTGCACGACAAGCAAACCTACGGCGCGGGCCTGGCCGCGCAAGTGCGCGACGCACTGGGCAAAAAGAAAGTGGAAGTCGCCCTGTATGAAGGCGTCAACGCTGGCGACAGCGACTACTCGGCCGTCATCACCAAACTGAAAACCAGCGGAGTCGACCTGGTGTACTTTGGCGGCTACCACCCCGAACTTGGCCTGCTGCTGCGGCAGGCGCGCGAGCAGGGCCTGAACGTGCAATTCATGGGGCCAGAGGGCACCGCCAACCAGGACCTGGTGGCCATTGCGGGAGCGGCGGTCGACGGCTTGCTGACCACATTGCCCGCTGACTTCACCAAACTCGCGGGCAACGCGGCCATCGTCAAAGCCTTCAAGGACGCCAAGCGCGACCCGGACGGCGCATTCCAGATGCCCGCCTACGCCGCTGTGCAAATCCTGGCGCAAAGCATTGGCGCCGTGGGTGAAGATCCAGCCAAAGTTGCCAGCTACATCCACGCCAACAGCTTCAACACCGGCATCGGCAAAGTGGAATACGACGCCAAGGGCGATTTGAAAAACTTTGAATTTGCCGTCTTCAAGTGGGACAAGGCAGGCAACAAGACAGCCGCGCCCTGATTGTCTTGCGCGCCCACCCACCCACGCGCGCATGGGGCACAACCAAGGACGGGCGGCATGGAAAAACGCCATGCCGCCCCCCTGCTTTTTGAAACCACCGCGCCAAATTGTGGACTCCTGCACTGCTGCTGCCACCACCGCCATGTTGCGCGCCGCCCAAAACAATGGCCCGCGCCCTGAACCCGCGCGCAGCCGGAAAACCGGGCAGGGCAGGGTGCGCGCCGCACCGCGCACCAAGGCAAATCACGGGGTGATGGTGCTATTCTTGACCGAGTTGTTGTGGCGCGCGCACCGCGCGCCGCACCGCTTGTTTCCTCTACGACTGAAAGACTGGAAAAAACCATGAAAAACATCTTTTCTCCATCTCGCGCCTGGCGACTTGCCACACTGGGGCTGGCCGCCGCCGGGCTATCGGCAGCCTTGCTGCCCGCGGCGGCCATGGCCCAAACCATCAAAATCGCCGTGGCCGGCCCGCAAACCGGCCCCGTCACCCAATACGGGGACATGGTGCGCGAAGGGGTATCGACCGCCATCGAGCAAATCAACGCTGCTGGCGGCATCAATGGCAAAAAACTCGAAGCCGTGCTGCTGGACGACGGCTGCGAACCCAAGCAAGGCCCCGTGGTCGCCAACCGCGTGGTCAACAGCAAAATCGGCTTCGTGGTCGGGCACGTGTGCTCCGGGGCCACCATCGCAGCCGCGGACATCTACGAAAACGAAGGCGTGGTCATGGTCAGCCCATCGGCCACCGCCCCCGCGCTGACGGACGGCAAAAACTACGGCTTCATCTTCCGCACCATTGGCCGCGACGACCAGCAAGGCCCGGCCGCTGCCAAATACATCATCGGGAAAGTCAAGCCATCGGCAGTGGCCGTCTTGCACGACAAACAATCCTACGGCCAGGGCATCGCCACAGCGGTACGCAACGAACTGGACAAGGCTGGCGTCAAAATCGCCATGTTCGAAGGCATCAACGCGGGCGACAGCGACTATTCCGCCGTCATCACCAAAATCAAAAGCTCGGGCGCTGATTTTGTCTACTACGGTGGCTACCACCCTGAAATGGGCCTGCTCATGCGCCAAGCCGCCGAGCAAAGCGTCAAAGTGCGCTTCATGGGGCCTGAAGGCGCGGGCAACCCGGACATCACCGCCATTGCGGGCAACGCATCGGAAGGCATGCTGCTGACCCTGCCCGCGGACTTTTCCACCAACCCGGCCAACGCCGCCATCGTCAAAGCCTTTGAAGCCAAGAAACGCAACGCCGCGGGCGCGTTCCAGCTCACCGCCTACACCGCCGTCAAAGTCATCGCCGACGCCATCGGCGCCACCAAAAGCACTGATCCGGCCACCGTCGCCAAACACCTGCACGGCAACACCTTTGACACACCCATTGGCAAAGTGCAGTGGAACAAACAGGGCGACCTGACCGCGTTTGAATTCCAGGTTTTTGTCTGGCACAAAGACGGCAGCAAAACCCCGGCGCCGTGATTTTCTCTTTCCGCGCGTGCGGGCTGTCCCCATGCGGACAGCCTGCGCGGGCAATTTTGAATACAATTTATTTGTTATAATGACAATTATTAATCAAGAGGGTTTGATTGTGCGATTGTTTAAATATTGTGGGCCTATGGCTTCTGTTCTTGTTATCTCGGGCTGTATGAATATGCCGACAAAACCGTCTCAAATCACGGCTTCGTATGTTTCTCCCATGGAGTATTCTGGTTATACTTGCGACAAGCTGGTTGCCGAATTAGGATCACTTTCACGCCGCGAAAGTCAATTGGCTATTGCGCAGGAGCAAAGATATAAAACAAGTGAGATGCAGGCTTTTTGGTTGGGATATGGGCAAGGGGACGGCATTGAAGCCTCTGAATTGGCGAATGTAAAAGGCCGCAAAGAGGCTGTTCTAACTGAAATTAAAATATCCAAATGCGAGAATTTGGATGCGGCAACGCAATCAAATAACTGACATAAGAATTTTGCTCAAGATAATTGCGGTAAAAAATAATATAGCAAGGAGGATTTTGGGATTGGGTTTTTGAATTTTCCAGCGCGCCCGCATGCAAGCTCCAAAAACCACACGCCGCGCGGTGAAAGCGCATGCGGAAACGGCGATTCTCTGTTTTTTGGGAAGGCATGCCGCGCAGCGCATCCTTTCCCGTCATTGCGAGGAGCGAAACGACGCGGCAATCCATCGATTTCCATTTGTGCGCGCCTCTACCGCCCGCGCTGCCGCCAGCCTTTCTCTCTCCCTT
>JAISNB010000122.1 GCA_031276435.1 Burkholderiaceae bacterium
CTCAGCAATCGGTATCCGGCGGCGCTTTCAGGCTGTTGACGCGCGGCGACGCCGCCGCGGCGCGGCGCGCGCCATTGCTGGCAGCGGCGGCGTGCTCTTGCGTGCGGATGGGCGCAAGCTCGTGGGGATCGCGCTGGCGCACTCCGCGCAGGTAGCGTGTGCGCGGCTCGGGCCGCGGCAAGAAGCGCACCAACTCGTTGAGCGCCATGACGTAGACGCCGCGCTTGAATTCGATCACCACATCCAGCGGCACCCAGTAGTCGTTCCAGCGCCAAGCGTCGAACTCCGGATGACTGCTGGCGCGCAGGTTCAGGCGCCAGTCGGGCGTCAGCAGTTGCAGCAGGTACCAGATTTGTTTCTGGCCCTTGTAGTGGCCGCGTGCCTCGCGGCGAATGAACCTCTCTGGCACCTCATAGCGCAACCAGTCGCGGGTTCGGGCCACGATGCGCACGTGCTCGGCTCTGAGTCCGACTTCCTCGTGCAGCTCCCGGTACATGGCCTGTTCGGGAGACTCTCCCCGGTCAATGCCGCCCTGGGGAAACTGCCACGATTGAGAGTGAATGCGTTTGCCCCAAAATACCTGATTTTTCTGGTTGAGCAAGATGATGCCGACGTTCGGGCGGAAGCCTTCCCGGTCGAGCATAATCAATCCCCAAATTCATAAGCTGGGTTCATTATGCACATGCGTGCGTGCGCATCAAGTACGGACCCGGATTTTTACTACAAAGGTTTACATTGTGCGCCGCCAAGAAGCCTTGGCGGGCGTCCAAAAATTGCTGACATGAAAGCCTCGCAGTTCTACATCTCCACGCTCAAGGAAGCGCCCGCCGACGCCGAAGTGGTCAGCCACCAGTTGATGATCCGCGCGGGCATGATCAAGAAACTGGGTGCCGGTATCTACACCTACATGCCTATGGGCCTGCGCGTGATCCGCAAGGTGGAAGCCATCGTGCGCGAAGAAATGAACCGCGCTGGCGCTGTGGAATGCGCCATGCCGGTGGTGCAGCCGGGCGAGCTGTGGCAGGAGACGGGCCGCTTCGAAAAAATGGGGCCGGAATTGCTGCGCGTGAAAGACCGGCACGCGCGCGACTTTGTCGTCCAGCCGACCAGTGAAGAAGTGGTTACCGACATTGCGCGGCAGGATTTGCGCAGCTACAAGCAGTTGCCGCGCAACCTGTACCAGATCCAGACCAAGTTCCGCGACGAGCGCCGCCCGCGCTTTGGCCTGATGCGCGGGCGCGAGTTCATCATGAAAGATGCCTACAGTTTCGACCGCGACGAAGCGGGCGCCAAGCAAAGCTACCAGGCCATGGCGCGCGCCTACCGCGCCATTTTCGATCGCTTTGGCCTGCGCTACCGCGCCGTGGCGGCGGATTCGGGCGCCATTGGCGGCGACTTGAGCGAAGAGTTCCAGGTCATTGCCGCCACGGGCGAGGACGCCATCATCTACAGCACGGGCAGCGACTACGCCGCCAACATCGAGAAAGCGCAGGCGCTGCCGCCCCAGGGCACGCGGGCGGCACCCGCGCAGGCGCTGCTCAAAACGCCCACGCCGGGCAAAAGCACCTGCCCCGAGGTGGCCGATTTCCTCAAGCTGCCGCTGGCGCGCACCGTGAAATCGCTGGTGCTGGCCACCGACGAACCTGAAGGCGACAGTGGCAGCGGTGGCGGCGCGCAAATCTGGCTGCTGCTGCTGCGCGGCGACCACGACATGAACGAGGTCAAGGTCAGCAAACTGCCGGGGCTGGAAGCGGGCTTTCGCTTTGCCAGCGAGGCCGAGATCGTGGCCCACTTTGGCGCGCGGCCCGGCTATCTGGGGCCGCTGAATTTGCGCGCCCAAGTCAAGAAGCCGGTCCGGGTCATGGCCGACCGCGAAGTGGCCGTCATGGCCGACTGGGTGTGCGGCGCCAACGAGGAAGGCTTTCACTACACCGGCGTCAACTGGGGACGCGACGTGCCCGAGGCCGCGCTGGTGGCCGACATCCGCAACGTGGTGGCGGGCGACGCCTCGCCCGACGGCAAGGGCACTCTGGCCATCGAGCGTGGCATAGAAATCGGCCACGTCTTCTATCTGGGCACTCGCTACAGCCGCGCCATGAACGCCACATTCCTGGACGAGGGGGGCAAACCCCGGTTCTTCGAGATGGGTTGCTACGGCATTGGCATATCGCGCCTGCCCGCGGCGGCCATCGAGCAAAACCACGACGCGCGCGGCATCATCTGGCCTGAGGCCATCGCGCCCTTTACCGTGGTGATCTGCCCCGTTGGCATGGAGCGCAGCGACGCGGTCAAAAGCGCGGCGCAAGCCCTGTATGCCGACTTGCTGGCCGCGGGCATCGACGTGATTCTGGACGACCGCAGCGAGCGCGCTGGCGTCATGTTTGCCGACTGGGAGCTGATTGGCGTGCCGCACCGCGTGACCATTGGCGACAAGAGCCTCAAGGACGGCCAAGTGGAATACCAGCACCGGCGCGACGTGGCCGCAACCCAAGTGGCCGCGGGCGACATTGCGGCATTCGTGAAAAGCAAATTGACCCGATGAGCGCAAAAGCAGGCAAAAACAATGCTTGGGCGGGAACGGACGCGGGCGCGGCGGGCGAACGCGCCGCCGCCACCGCTACCGGGCCAGCCATGACAAGAAGGCCTTTGCTGCTGGTGGCAACGGCGGCGACGCTGGCGCTGCCGGGTTCGCTGCTGCTGCTGCCACAAGCGGCCCGGGCGGGCGGGCAGCTGGAAGAGCCGCTGGCCGATTCGGTGCGCACCGCACTCAGCTCAGCCATTTCCAACAGCGCGCCGCCCGTGCCCGTATTCAGCACCACCGAATCGCGCCTGGCGTATCTGCGCTGGCTCTCCAGCATGAGCGACCGGCTGTACCGGCGCATGCGCGACTTCAACACGCGCATCGAATTTTTGCAAACCGTCTGGTACGAAAGCCGCCGCGCGGGGCTGGAAACATCGCTGGTGCTCGGGCTGATCCAGGTGGAAAGCGCGTTCCGCAAATTTGCGGTATCGGTGGTGGGTGCGCGCGGGTTCATGCAGGTCATGCCGTTTTGGACGCGCCTGATTGGCGACGGCGATCCGGGCAAGCTGTTTCACATGCAAACCAATCTGCGCTTTGGCTGCGTCATCCTGCGCCACTATCTGGACCGCGAACGCGGCGACACGTTCATGGCCCTGGGCCGCTACAACGGATCGCGCGGCAAGGCCAAATACCCCGATGCCGTATTTGCGGCCCAAAGGCACTGGCTGTACGACGACGCGGCACGTGCTGCCGCCCCAAAAAGCCAGAGCGTCCCTGCATCTGCGCCGCCGCCGCCCTGACCGCCGCGCGAGAGGGAACACGCCATCATCACCACCGCACCAAGCATGCAAAGACGCCGCCTGATTTTCTTGCCGCTGGCAGCGGCGCTGGCGCGCCCCGCCTCGGCATGGGCGCAAGGCGCGGGCAGGCCGCCGCCGGTCAGCGGAACAGCCATCGCGCAAGCGGCGCGCCAGCAAATTGGCGTGACGCTGCGCTACAGCGGCGCTTATGAAAAGCTGGCCTATCCCAATGGCGACGTGCCGCGCGAGCGCGGCGTGTGCACCGATGTGGTTATCCGTGCCTTGCGCGACGCCGGATGGGGCGATTTGCAGCGGCTGGTGCACGAAGACATGCGCGCCAACTTCAGTGCGTATCCGCGCATCTGGGGCCTCAAGCAGACCGACCGCAACATCGACCACCGCCGCGTGCCCAATTTGCGCGTCTACTTTGCCCGCAAGTCCTGGAGTTTGCGTGTGCAAAGCGATGCGGCCCGATACCAGCCGGGCGATCTGGTAACCACCGTGCTGCCCGGCAACCTGCCGCACATCATGGTGGTCAGCGACCGGAAAACCGCCCAGGGCATGCCCCTGGTCATCCACAACATCGGCCGTGGCACGCAAGAAGAAGATGGCTTGTTCAGCTTTGCGCCCGACGGGCATTACCGGCTGGCAAAAAGCTAGGGCGCCTGTTTTTTGCGGACGGCTTTGCGCCTCTGCTAACGCGCCGTGCGCCGCGTCGGCGCGCGTCGGCCTGTGACGTGGGCGCCACGGCATCGGCAGCCAGCGCGATTTCCGCCACGGAGAAAAAAGCACTTGCCGCAATCAGCAGGGCGATGGCCAACAGGCTTTGAACGAGGGTCATGGTGCTTGCTTGCGCTGGAACCTGTCTGGCCCCAAAGACACACGCGGGCAGATTCGCGGCGCTGGGCGGAGCGGTGAAAAAAATTCGCGCGCCAGAACAGACCCTGGAGCGCGCGCCGCCGAATCTAGGATAATTTTTGCCGGAGCCGCGCGCGCGTGCGCGGCAAGGCGGCCCGCCACACCGGGCGCACTCAACACACCCCAGGAGCCATCCATGTTTGACGTTTTCATTCGAGAAGCAGCCGCCCGGTTCGGGCTTGGCGACAAGGCACTGCCTTTGGTGCAGATTCTGCTGGCTGGCATGACCAACGCCAGCACCGGCGGACTGGCCGGTTTCCTGGACAAATTCAAGGCCGCGGGCCTGGGGCCTGTCGTGCAATCGTGGCTGGGCGGCGGCCCCGCTGCGCAACCCATCCAGAACAGCCAGATCGAAGCCGTACTGGGCGCCAGCGATGGCTTGCTGGCGCAAATCACCGGCGCGCTGGACACCGACCGCGACAGCACCACATCGGCCCTGGGCTATCTGCTGCCGGCCATCGTCGGCAGCCTGACACCCGGCGGCAGCCTGCCCGCCAGCTTGCCCGGCGACGTCACCAACCTGGCCGCCGCGGGCAACATCGCGCTGAGCAACGCCGCCGCCAGCGCCCGGGAAGCCGCCGCAAACAGTGGCAGCATGGGCAAATGGCTGCCCTGGGTCATACTGGTCGCCGTCTTGCTGGCCATGGCCTACTTCGCGCAAAACCGGGTCGGCCAGAACAGCGCCGCGCCCGCTTCTGCACCAGTCATCAGCGCCAGCGAACCGGCTGCCGCCCTGGCAAGCGACGCCGCCAGCGCCGCGCAAACCGCCGCGCCTGAAGCGGTGCCATCCGGTTCCGCAGCGGCAACAGAACCGGCTTCCAGATAGCCGATAGCCCGCAGCGGTTGCAGGCGGTCTGCGCAATGGGCGCGCAAGCCGTACGCGCCCAACGCAAAAAGGACGCCAGAGGCGTCCTTTTTTTGTGCACTTTTGCGCAGATTTTGCACGCGCAAAAGCGCGGCGGAAAGAAAAGCCCCGTTTTCAGCCCTGGCCTTGCGCGCCTCCGCCGCCAAGCAATTGCTGCAACTCGCCCGACTCGTACATCTCCAGCATGATGTCCGAGCCGCCGATAAACTCGCCCTTCACATACAACTGCGGAATCGTGGGCCAGTTGCTGTAGTCCTTGACGCCCTGGCGCATGGCTTCGTCCTCCAGCACATTGACCGTGACCAGCGCCTTGAAATCCACGCCGCAGGCCTTGAGAAGCTGCACGGCGCGCCCCGAAAAACCACACATGGGAAACGCCGCGCTGCCTTTCATGAACAGCACAACATCATGGCCCTTGACCAGTGCGTCAATGCGTTGCCGGGTATCGCTCATCGATGCCATCCTCTCGTTCAAACTCAAACAGATGCCGGATTATTTCACCTTGCCAGCCAGCGCGCAGACTGGCAGCCCATTGCCCGAAGGCGCTTGCAGTGACTTCAAAAAAAGCGGGGCACGGGTTCTCAAGCAAAATAACGGCGCGTTGCCCGCCACACTGGCGGCGCAACCGCAAACCGGAATCCAGAAAACCCGGAGTGACCAAGCAATGAGCATCAAAAGCGACAAATGGATTCGCCGCATGGCTGAACAGCACGGCATGATCGAGCCGTTCGAGCCTGGCCAGGTGCGCCAGGTGGATGGCCGCAAAATCGTCAGTTACGGCACCAGCAGCTACGGCTACGACATCCGCTGCGCGCCCGAATTCAAGATTTTCACCAACATCCACTCCACCGTGGTCGACCCCAAGAACTTCGACGAAAAGAGCTTTGTCGACTTCCATGGCGATGTGTGCATCATCCCGCCCAACAGCTTTGCCCTGGCGCGCACGCTGGAGTACTTTCGCATCCCGCGCAACGTGCTCACCATCTGCTTGGGCAAAAGCACCTACGCGCGCTGCGGCATCATCGTCAACGTCACCCCGTTCGAGCCTGAGTGGGAAGGCTACGTCACCCTTGAATTCAGCAACACCACCCCCTTGCCCGCCAAAATCTACGCGGGCGAAGGCTGCGCGCAGGTGCTGTTCTTTGAAAGCGACGAAGTTTGCGAAACCAGCTACAAAGACCGTGGCGGCAAATACCAGGGCCAAGTGGGCGTCACACTGCCCAAGACCTGAGGGAATGCCCCCGATCCCGTGCATGCGAGAGAGACGGGCAAACCCGCCCGGGCGGCAGAGACACAGCTTTCTCCCCCGGCTTTGAAAACACATCGCCATGCCGTGCGGTGCGAAAATAGCCCGCAATGACAAGCACCCCTACTTACGCATCGCTCGCGCTGGCCGAGCCTTTGAAGCGCGCCGTGGCCGAGAT
>JAISNB010000143.1 GCA_031276435.1 Burkholderiaceae bacterium
GCGCGCGCATTTTCAATTTCCCCGGCTTATGGGCATCTTGCCCCGGTGCAGGACAGGGCATTGAAGTCATACACGGCGGAGTGCCCGGGGTTTCCCTGCGGAAGCGGTACGCCCCGGGGGACGAAGAATATGGTTGAATTTCCACCATACAGGCCCGCCGGATAGGTGAAGGCTTTCAGCACCACATAGCCTTCCCGGCGGTTTCCCGGAAAGACCTGCCGGGTGCTGGATCGGGGCGGTTGGGGATCGACGACCGGGGGGATGTCCTTGGGTGGCGCATGCCGGGAAATGGTTTCTTCCCAGGCAGTGTAATCGGCTTGTGTGGCGCCGCGCAGAATGCCTTTGCGCACAGCGTCTTCCAACCCGGCTTTTCCGGCCAGCGGGCTGTTGATGTAAAACGATTCCAGTGTGACGGCTGAAGAGTTGACATAGCGGCTTTCGGGCCGCGGCGCTTCGCCTACCATGGCCATGCCTTTGCGCATTTGAAAAAATGTTTCTACGGGCCGTCCGAATATCTTGCGCGCCAGAGGGTTCAGCACCTCCAGTTTGTTTTTGTCACTGCTTATGTAAAAGTATCCGCATGGGCTTTTGTTGTCGTGGGTGTGAATGTGCAGTGGCATATTTTTGGGCAGGCCCGCCACTGCCTGGCGGTGATAGCCGCTCACGTAGACCGCGAGGATGGTTGTTTCTCGCGTCCAGCCGATGTTCCAGAGGGTCGGACTATAGGCGCCAAGCAGCAAGGCCACGGGTTTTTCCGGGCTGTTGACCAAGACATCGATCTGGGTGGCTTCGCTTCCACTTTGATCGATTTGGCGCTGGATGGCGCGCCCGGAATGCGCTCCGGTCGCATAGATGGCAAAGTCAGAACGGGATTTCAGGGCGGGAAAATCGCATTCCTGCTGCGGGGGCGCCAGAAGCATTTCCTTGAGCAGTTCATCGGCCGGGCGCAGTGCGCCGTCTTCCGGGTCGCGCATCAGGAAGGGTTGCAATTGGTCGCCGTCCACCGCCGCCGTGTCGCTGTCAGCAACCGCTGCTGTTGGCAGGGCCGCCGCAAATGCCAGAAGCCAGAAAAGAAGCCTGCTCATCATTTTGGGATGCCTCCAAACCGGAATGCCCTTGGCGTGGATCGCCAAAGCGCGCGCGCCGCGCCTGCTGCAACGTGCCGTGCCAGCGCGCCCAACGCTGGCAGGATGGTACATCCGTTTTTTGCCCGGGGCGCCGCAATGGGGGCGCTTGCGTTGAGTTTGCGCAAGGCCCGTGCGGGCGCAGACACCGCCGCGGCAGCGCCCGCGTTGCGGCGGCATGCGTGGGACTGGCGGCGCGGGCAAGGGGCGTGAACCTGGTTGTGCTGCGCGTTCTCTTCTCCAGCCCGGGCAACGGCGGCGGCGCGGGAATCATGGGCGGCTCTTGCCCCCATGGGGGCGTTTGTCTGCGATAATGCATGGTTTGCCTCAGGCGAGGGCTGAGTTTTCCTTTGTCGCGCGCGGGTGGTTTTGGGCGCTGGCGTGTCGCACGGATGGCGGTTTGCGTTTTTTCCGTGGGCGCATGCAAGCCTCAAGCGCTGTGGGCGCGGTTGACGGAAGGCGCTGCCCGCCCGCCGCCGGGCAAGTTTGCCAATTCAAAGCCAAGCCATTCTGATTGGATCATTGTCATGAAACGTACTTACCAACCTTCCAAGACCCGCCGTGCCCGCACGCACGGTTTCCTGGTGCGCATGAAGACCCGTGGCGGTCGCGCGGTGCTCAACGCGCGCCGCGCCAAGGGCCGCAAGCGGCTGGTGACTGTTTAAAGTCTTTGGTGGCCCGCTTGGGGTGCGGCTGGCGCATGGCGCTTGCGCGCCAAAGCCGTCCGCGGCGCAAGAGTCGGCGGGCGGCATGAAGGCGCGGCGGGTTGTCAACCGGGCGCAGTTTCAGGCCGTGCTGGCGGCAGGTACCGTGGCGCGCACGCAGCATTTTGCTTTGCACCGGCTGGCGCTGGATGCGCGCGTGGCCAGCGCTTGGCGCGTTGCCGCCGACTGGCCGGAGCACGCCTGGATGGGTGTTGTGACGCCCAAACGCTGGGCGCGCCGCGCGGTCACGCGCAATGCCATTCGCCGTCAGATTGATGCCGTGGGCGCGCAGCCCGGCGCGCTGCGCGCCGGTTGCGCCCATGTGGTGCGCTTGCGTGCGGCGTTTGCGCCCGCGCAGTACCCAAGCGCCACTTCGGTGGCGCTCAAGCGCGCCGTGCGCGCTGAGCTGATTGCGTTGTTCGAGCGCGCCCGGCAGAGCTGAAATGCGCCGCCTGCTCATTGCCCTGGTCAAGGCGTATCGCCTGCTGCTTTCGCCCTGGCTGGGCGGCGCCTGCCGCTTTGAGCCGACTTGCTCGGCCTACGCCATCGAGGCGCTCCAGCGCCATGGCGCGGCCTGGGGCAGTTACTTGGCGGCGCGCCGTTTGCTGCGCTGTCACCCGGGCTGCGCGGGCGGATGCGATCCGGTGCCGCAAGAGCGGCCACGCTGGTTCACCCATTTGAGCGGCAAGCCCCCTTCTTGCCCGTACACTCACCCATCCGCCACGGGCATGGATGCGCCCGAGCGTCGACCCAACTCTTCTGAAAATACCGCGTTATGAACGATATCCGCCGCACTGTTTTGTGGGTGATTTTTGGTGTCTCACTGGTGATGCTGTGGGACCAATGGCAGATTTACAACGGGCGTCAGGCCATGTTTTTTCCGTCGACTGGCGCGCCCGCCGCGACGGTGACGACGGCGGCAACGTCCGCGTCATCGGCATCGGCATCAGCGCCGGCCTTGGCGCCGCCGCCACAGGCCATGGCTTCGGCGCAAGCGCAAGCGGCGGCGGCAGGCGTGCCCGCAGGTGGCGGTGCGACAGCGGCAGTGGCCGCGCCAGAAACCGCGCCGCGCGAGCGCATCGAGGTTGCCACCGACGTGCTGCGCCTGGTGTTCGACACCCGGGGCGGCTCGGTCGTCAAAAGCGAATTCCTGGACTACGCGGCAGCAGCCAGTGGCGGCAGCGACAAACAGCAACCGCTGGTGTTGCTTGACGAAAGCGCCGCGCGCGTTTATGTGGCGCAAAGCGGCCTGATTGACAGCAACTCGCCCCCCTCGCACAACTTTCCCACGCACGAGACGCCCATGCGCTTTACAGGCGAGCGTCAACTGGCCGCCAGCGCCAACGAGCTGACGCTGCGCTTTCAATCGCAGCCCGTGGGCGGCGTCACGCTCGTCAAAACCTACACGCTGCGCCGCGGCTCCTACGTCATGGATGTCCGCCACGAGGTCATCAACGCCAGCGGCGCACCCATAACGCCGCAGCTTTACGTACAACTGGTGCGCGACGGCAACAAACCCGAAGGCGAATCCTCGTTTTACTCCACCTTCACCGGCCCGGCCTTTTACAGCGACGCCAAGAAATTCCAGAAAGTGGAATTCAAACACATCGCCAATGGCAAGGCCGATTTTGTTGAATCGGCCCCTGACGGTTATGTCGCCATGGTGCAGCACTATTTTGCCAGCGCCTGGCTGCTCGACAGCGGCGCAAAACACGGCAATTTTGTGCGTACCCTTTCTGAAAACCTGTACTCCGCGGGCATGATTGAATCGCTTGGCACGCTGGCCGATGGCGCCAGCGCGCAAGTGAGCGCGCGGCTGTTCATCGGCCCGCAAAAAGAAAAAATGCTGGAGAGCATTGCGGCGGGACTCGGCTCGGTCAAGGACTACGGTCTGTTTGCCATCTTGTCCAAACCACTGTACTGGCTGCTTGACAAACTGCACGCCGCCATCGGCAACTGGGGCTGGTCCATCGTGGCACTGGTGTTCCTGCTCAAACTCGCTTTCTACTGGCTCAACGCGCGCGCCTATGCCAGCATGGCCAAAATGAAAGCCATCAACCCGCGCATCATGGACTTGCGCGAAAGCCTCAAGGACAAACCGCAACTGATGCAGCAGGAAATGATGCGCATCTACCGCGAAGAAAAAGTCAACCCGCTGGGTGGCTGCCTGCCCATTCTGGTGCAAATTCCCGTATTCATCGCGCTGTACTGGGTTTTATTGTCCAGTGTGGAAATGCGCGGCGCGCCCTGGGTACTGTGGGTGAGCGACCTTTCGGTCAAAGACCCGTACTTCATCCTGCCCATTTTGATGACGCTGTCCACCCTGCTGCAAACGGCGCTCAACCCCGCGCCGCCAGACCCCATGCAAGCCAAAATGATGTGGATCATGCCCATGGCCTTCAGCGTCATGTTCTTCTTTTTCCCGGCGGGCCTGGTGCTGTACTGGATCACCAACAACCTGCTGTCCATTGCGCAGCAATGGGTCATCAACAAACGCATGGGCGTGCCGCCGCAATTCAATCTGCC
>JAISNB010000149.1 GCA_031276435.1 Burkholderiaceae bacterium
CGCCATCGGCCCCGAGCCGTGGAAAGCCGCCTACGTGCAGCCCAGCCGCCGCCCCCGGGATGGCCGCTACGGCGACAACCCCAACCGCTTGCAGCACTATTACCAGTTCCAGGTTGTGCTCAAGCCCGCGCCGTCTGGCATTCTGGACTTGTACCTTGGCAGTCTGGAGGCGCTCGGGTTCGATTTGAAGAAAAACGACATCCGCTTTGTGGAGGACGACTGGGAAAACCCCACACTGGGCGCCTGGGGCCTGGGCTGGGAGGTCTGGCTCAATGGCATGGAGGTCACGCAGTTCACCTACTTCCAGCAGGTCGGCGGCATCGACTGCAAACCCGCCACGGGCGAGATTACCTACGGCCTGGAGCGCCTGGCCATGTACCTGCAAGGCGTGGACAACGTCTACAACCTGGTCTGGACCGAGGCGCAGGCAGGCGGCGACGACGACGGCCCCCGGCGGCTGACCTACGGCGACGTGTACCACCAAAACGAGGTGGAACAATCGGCCTACAACTTCGAGCACAGCGACCCCGATTTTTTGTTCACCGCCTTTGGCGCGCACGAAAAACAGGCCCAGTACCTGATGGAGCGCCAGCTTGCGCTGCCCGCCTACGAGCAGGTGCTCAAGGCCGCGCACACTTTCAACCTGCTTGACGCGCGCGGGGCGATTTCCGTGACCGAGCGCGCCGCCTACATTGGCCGCATCCGCAATCTGGCGCGCGGCGTGGCGCAAAGCTATTTTGAAAGCCGCAAGCGGCTCGGCTTTCCCATGGCCCCGCGCGCGTGGGTAGCGCAACTGGAAGGCGCGGCCACTGCCACCGCCAAAACCCGGAAAGCGGCTTGAGGCCACTTTCTGGCCGTCCCCAAACGCCCGCGCGCGCAAACCCATGGCACACCACAAAGCATGACCACCGCATCCAATCTTCTTGTTGAACTCTTTGTTGAAGAGCTTCCGCCCCGGGCGCTGAAAAAACTTGGCGAGTCCTTTGCGGGCGTGCTGTTCGACCAACTGGTTGCGCAGGGGCTGGCCTTGCCCGATGCCCAGGTGCAACCCTTTGCCACGCCGCGCCGGTTGGCCGCGCATGTGCGCGGCGTGCTGGGCCGCGCGAGAGAGCGGGCCGTGCAGCACAAACTGATGCCAGTCAGTGTGGGACTGGACGCGCAAGGCCAGCCCACGGCCGCGCTGCTCAAGCGCCTGGCGGCGCTGGGCGCTGACGCATCGGCGGCGGCCAGTCTGCGCCGCGCGCCCGATGGCAAGGGCGGCGAGGTGCTGTTTTTCGACAGCGTGGTGCCCGGCGCGGCGCTGGCCGACGGGCTGCAAAAAGCACTGGACGAGGCCATCGCCAAATTGCCCATTCCCAAGGTCATGACCTACCAGTTGGAAGGCGATTGTGATTTGCCCGGCTGGAGCAGCGTGCGCTTTGTGCGGCCCGCGCATGGCCTGGTGGCGCTGCACGGCAGCGCCGTGGTGCCCGTGAAAGCGCTCGGGCTGACGGCGGGCCGCCTCACGCGCGGCCACCGCTTCGAGGCCGTGGCCGATCCCGTCACACTGCCCGACGCCGACAGCTACGCCGTCGTGCTGGAGCAACAGGGCGCGGTCATCGCCAGCTTTGCTGCGCGCAAGGCCAGCATTGCCCGCCAATTGGTCGCCGCAGCCCGGCAAGTGGGCGCCGACTGCCAGCCGGTCGATGACGACGCGCTGCTGGAAGAGGTCACCGCGCTGGTCGAGCGAGCGCGTGTGCTGGTCTGCGCGTTCGAGCCGGAATTTCTCAGCGTGCCGCAAGAGTGCCTGATTCTCACCATGAAGGCCAACCAGAAATATTTCCCGCTGCTGGCGGCCAACGGCAAGCTGATGAACCGCTTTCTGGTGGTCAGCAACATCAGCCCGGACGACGCCAGCGCGGTCATCGCGGGCAACGAGCGCGTGGTGCGCCCGCGCCTGGCCGACGCCAAATTCTTCTTCGAGCAAGACCGCAAGAAAACGCTGGCCGCGCGCGTGCCTGGCCTGGACAAGGTGGTTTACCACCACCAGCTTGGCTCGCAGGGCGAACGCGTGGAGCGCGTGCGCGCCATTGCCCGCGCCGTGGGCCAGCAGCTTGGCGGCGCGGCGCTGGCGCAGGCTGCCGACGTTGCAGCGCAACTGGCCAAGGCCGATCTGCTGACCGACATGGTGGGGGAATTTCCGGAACTGCAAGGCATCATGGGCGGCTACTACGCGCGCCACGACGGCTTGGGCGAGGACATTGCCCTTGCCATAGAAGACCACTACAAACCGCGCTTTGCGGGCGACGATCTGCCGCGCGGCAGCGTGGGCGTGGTGGTGGCGCTGGCCGACAAGCTGGAAACCCTGGTGGGCATGTTCGGCATCGGCAACCTGCCCACGGGCGACAAAGACCCCTTCGCCCTGCGCCGCCACGCGCTCGGCGTGATTCGCATGCTGACGGAAAAGGCGCTGCCGCTGGATCTGGACGTGCTCATCGCGCAGGCCGCGCGGCAATTTGACGGCATCGGCGGCTTCGACGCCGCGCGCGCCACGGGCGATCTGGCTGGTTTCATCTACGAGCGGCTCTCGGGCAACCTGCGCGAGCAAGGTTACAGCGCGCAAGAGGCCGACGCCGTGCTGGCGCTCGCGCCCCGGCGCCTGGCCGCCGTGCCGCATCTGCTGCAAGCCGTGCGCGCCTTTGCGCAACTGCCCGAAGCGCCCGCGCTGGCCGCGGCCAACAAACGCATCGGCAACATCCTCAAGAAAGCGGGCGACGCGCAAGCGGTGGTGGACGCGCACGTGAGCGAGTTGCTGCTGCGCGAGCCTGCCGAAAAAGCCCTGTTTGCCGCCATGCAAGGCGCGCTGCCCAGGGCCGACGCGCTGTTTGAGGCGGGCGACTACACCGCATCGCTGCAAACACTGGCCGTCTTGCGCGCGCCCGTGGACACGTTTTTCGATCAGGTCATGGTCAATGCCGAACAGCCCGATTTGCGGCTCAACCGCCAGGGCCTGCTCAAAACCCTGCATCTGGCCATGAACCGCGTGGCCGATCTGTCCCGGCTGGCCGCCGCCGAAGCCCGGCAGGAGACGCCATGAGCGAGCAGAACCACCCCGACGCGCAACAACCCGCGCCAGCGGAGAACGCGGATGTGGACGCCGCCGCCAGCGCCAGCGAAGCCGCCGCGCCACCACTGGCCAACGCGCGGCGCCTGCGCTGGCCCCTGGCCTGGGTGCTGCTCGGGCCGCTGCTTTGGCTGGCTGCCGACGCGCTGCTCAAACTGCAAGCGCAAGACACGCTGGCGCAGTGGCAAAAAATCGGGCCGGCCACCGTGGTCGGCTCGGCAGGCGAGGCCATCTGGCAGGCCAGTTGGCCGTTTCTGCTGGCGGTCGCGGCCCTGACGCTGGCCGGACTGGCTTTGCGCCTTGCCATTGGCCGCCTGGGCTGGCTGCGCGTGGCGCCGCTCATGCTCGGGCTGTGGGTTGCCCTCTGGGCCTTGGGCGCAGTCGCTCTGGCGGCCCAGCACTTCAACCGCAGCGGCCACGGCGAAGAAACGCTTTTGAACGTCAAACTGCTGCTGGCAAGACCCGTCAAGGCCAGCGCGCGCGCAAGCGGCGGCTTTCTGGCCCACGTGCAACCCGCAAACGATGCCGCCGCGCCGCCACTGAGCGTGCGCCTGCTCTCTGAACAACCCGTGACGCTGGCGACAAACGACGCGCTGCTGCTCATCGTCGCCCATGGCCGCTGGTGGGGCCGCTACGTGACGGCCTGGCACCCGCTGTGCGCAACCGGCGGCGCAGCCGACGCGGCCCAAACGCCCGGCTCCGGCCCGCCGACGGCAGCGCCAGCGCCATAATCGGCGCATGAAACTCGTCATCGTCGACCGCGACGGCACGCTCAACGCAGACCGCCCCGAGCACGTCCAGACGCCCGAGCAATGGGAGCCGCTGCCCGGCGCGCTGGACGCCATTGCGCGGCTCAACCACGCGGGCTACCACGTGGTCATCGTCGCCAACCTGCCGGGCCTGGAGCGCGGCCTGTACGACATGGACGCGCTCAACGCCACGCACGCGCGCCTGCACCGCGAGCTGGCGGCGCTCGGTGGCCGCGTGGAAGCCATCTTTTTCTGCCCGCACACGCCCGAAGAAGGATGCGATTGCCGCAAACCCAAACCCGGCCTGTTCCTGCAAATTGGCGCGCGCTTCAAGGTTGACCTCAAACGGGTGCACGCCGTGGGCGACAGCGAGCGCGATTTGCAAGCCGCCGTGGCTGCGGGCTGCGCGCCGCACCTGGTGCTTACCGGCCAGACCCGGCTCACGCCCGGGCAGGCCTTGCCGCCCGCGTTTCCGCCAGGCACGCGCGTACACGCCGATCTGGCCGCTTTCGCCACCGACTTTCTGGCCGGGCAAAAGAATGCGACGGCCAATGCCGCCCCGCCCGCGCCAGGCGCCTGAGCGGACACACGCGAAACAGCTTGCTCCAGCAGAAAAGGGAAAATATGGTTTTATTCCGGTTCCGGATCATTTTGACAATTGTTCATTCACATTGGATTTTTTGACTTTCAAACACACATCATGAATACTTTTTTGTTGATCTTGCATGAAAATCTGGACACCCTCTCCGGCATGAATGAGGAGGAAATAAACAACCTGATGACCGCCCATATGGAGTGGTATGAAAAACTGGCTTCAAGAAACCAGGTCATCGGTGGCGACGCGCTGGATGATTCAGGCGTCACCATTGAGGGCAAGGAAAAGACGAAAAACGACGCGCCATTCATTGCCAATGGATACATGGTTGGGGGATACTACCTCATCAAGGCAAAAGACATTCAGGAAGCTTGTGCAATAGCCATGGATTGTCCTTGCCATCTGTGGGGCGGGACGACCGAAGTGAGGGCCATTGCCAACCATGCGCAATGAATGCAAATTCCGTTTTTCCAATGGATAGCCATAGCCATGCGCGCCGCCCGGGCGCGGCAAAAAGTCTGAGCACTTTCTCATGAACCTGTTGCGCTCCGCATTGCACATGCTGTGGATGGCGCTGACCGTCATCCCGTGGGCCACGCTGGCTGTGGCGCTCTCGCCCGTTGTGCCGCGCCGGTTCCTGTACTGGTTTTGCGCGGGCTGGCTGCGCGTGGCCGTCGGTGGCGGGCGCTGGATTCTGGGCATCCGCAACCGCATCAGCGGGCTGGAAAACCTGCCGCAAGCAGGCGGCCAGCAAGCCTGCGTGATTCTGGTCAAACACCAATCGGCCTGGGAAACGCTGGTACTGCCCACCATCTTGCCGCGCCCGCTGGTCTACGTATTCAAACGCGAATTGCTGCGCATTCCGTTTTTCGGATGGGCGCTTGGCCGCCTGGAAATGATCCACATCGACCGCGGTCGCCGCGTGGAAGCCTTTGCGCGCGTGGTGCAGCAAGGCAAACGCCTGGCCGCGCGCGGCGCGTGGATCGTCATGTTCCCCGAAGGCACCCGCATCGGGCGCGGAGAAGTGGGCACTTACCGCAGTGGCGGCGCGCGTCTGGCCATTGAATGCGGCGTGCCCGTCATTCCCGTGGCAGTCACCGCGGCCAAATGCTGGCCGCCGCGCGCCTTCGTCAAAACACCGGGCGTGGTCGACATCTGCTTTGGCCCGCCCATCGCCAGCGCGGGCCGCACGCACGACGAATTGACGCGCGAGGTGGAAAACTGGATAGAAACCCAAATGCTGCAGCTCGACCCCGACGCCTACCCCACCGGCAAGGCGCGGCGGCGCGCAGACGTGACAGACACGTGACACGCGCGCGGCAAACCACCATGCGGCAACTGGCCTTCGACTGGCTGGAGCCGCCACCGCGGCAGCCGCCTGCGCCCGCCGCCAGCCTGCCCCCGGCATCCGCGCACCACCCATCGTGCGTGCCAGCCAGCGCGTCGCCTGCCGCGCCCGCGCCGCACTTTGCGCACCCGAGGGCCAGCCGCGAAATCGCGCTGGCCAACGCGCAAGTGGCCTACGAATTCAGGCGCAGCAAGCGCCGCACCATCGGATTTGCTGTCAGCGCCGAAGGGCTTTGCGTCAGCGCGCCGCGCTGGACGCCGCTGCGCGACGTGGAAGCCGCCCTGCACGAAAAAGCGCGCTGGATCGTCGCCAAACTGCAAGAAACCCGCGCCCTGGCCGAGCGCCAGAGCGCCCTGCGCATCGACTGGCGCGAAGGCGCGCAATTTTCGTACCTGGGCGAGGCCGTGCTTGTGGTCATCGACCCGCGCCAGCGCCACGGCCCCGCTGGCGCCTTGCTGCAACAAGCCAGCACGCTGCCCGGCATCGCACGCCTGGCCCTGCACGTGGGCATCGCGCAAAACGCCAGCCCGACCCAATTGCGCGACGCCGTGCAGGCCTGGCTCATGCGCCAGGCGCGCCGCCACTTCACCGCGCGGCTCGACCACTTCGCGCCACAGCTTGGCGTGCAATGGCACAAACTGGCGCTCTCTGGCGCCAGCACGCGCTGGGGATCGGCCTGCGCCAGCGGCGCCATACGGCTCAACTGGCGGCTCATCCACCTGAGCGCGCCGCTCATTGATTACGTGGTGGCGCACGAACTGGCGCACCTGCGCGAAATGAACCACAGCCCGCGCTTTTGGCAGGTGCTGCAAAGCGTCATGCCCGACTACGCCGCGCGGCGCAGCCA
>JAISNB010000204.1 GCA_031276435.1 Burkholderiaceae bacterium
CCGCGCCGCCGCCAGTTGCTGGAGCAAGTGGGCGTGCGCCATGTGCTGCTGTTGCCCGACGCGGCGGAAGACGCTGAGGCGCTGGAAGCCGTGCGTCCCGGTGAAGCGCCCACGGCCTACGTGCGCCGCGTGACCCTTGCCAAGTTGCTTGCCGCGGTGCAACGCTTGCGGGCGCGCGGCCTGCCGCTCGCGCCCGTGCTGTGCGCCGATACCACGGTGGCGCTGGGCCGCGTGATTTATGGCAAGCCCGCTGATGCCGCCGACGCCGCGCGCATGCTGGCCGATCTGGCTGGCGCCACGCACCGCGTCATGACGGCGGTGGCACTGTGGCACGCGGGCAAAACCTGGCAGGCGCTAAGCACCTCGCGCGTGCGCTTCGCACCCCTGACGCCGCGGCAAATCAGCGCCTACGTCGCCAGTGGCGAGTCCGCGGGCAAGGCGGGCGCTTACGGGGTGCAGGGCGCCGCGGCGGCTTTTATCGAACACATCAGCGGCAGCTACAGTGGCATCATGGGCTTGCCGCTGTTCGAGACGCTGCAACTGCTGCGCAGCGCGCGATCTGGCGGCGCCTGAAGGCAAAGCGCATGCAACAACAAGACATTCTGATCAACTGGTCGCCCCAGGAGACCCGCGTGGCCGTGGTGGAAAACGGCGCCGTGCAAGAGTTGCATGTGGAACGCGCGCTGGAGCGCGGCCAAGTGGGCAACATCTACCTGGGCAAAGTGGCGCGCGTGCTGCCGGGCATGCAATCGGCGTTCATCGACATCGGGCTGGAACGCGCCGCTTTTCTGCACGTGGCCGATGTGTGGCAAAAGCCGCCCGAAGGCGGCGATGTCGCCACCGCCATGTCGTCACCACCGCCGCCACCCAAACCCATAGAAAAGCAGGTGTTTGAAGGCCAGACGCTGATGGTGCAAGTCATCAAGGACGCCATTGGCAGCAAGGGCGCGCGCCTGTCCACGCAAATCAGCCTGGCCGGGCGCATGCTGGTGTTTTTGCCGCAAGACAGCCACATCGGGGTGTCGCAAAAGATTCCGGCCACTGTGCGCGATGCGTTGCGCGCGCGCTTGCAGGCGCTGTGCGGCGCCGCTCAGCCCGAAGGCACGGGCGGCAGTGGCAGCGGCGGCTTTATCTTGCGCACCAATGCCGAGGACGCCAGCGACGAAGAATTGCAAGAGGACATCGCTTATTTGCGCAAGGCCTGGGTGCGCATCCGCCAGGCCAGCCAGCGCCAGCCACCGGCCAGCCTGCTGCACGAGGATTTGAATCTGCTGCGGCGCGTGCTGCGCGATCTGGTGGGCGAGGCCACGCAATCGATCCGCATCGATTCGCGCACGCAATTTCAGGCGCTGATGGCGTTTGGCCGCGAATTCATGCCGCAGGCGGCAGCCCGACTGTCGCATTACAAGGGCGAGCGGCCCATTTTTGATCCGTACTCGGTAGACGAGGAAATCGCCCGCGCGCTCGGACGCCGGGTCGATCTGAAATCGGGCGGCTATCTGGTCATCGACCAGACCGAGGCGCTGACCACCGTGGACGTGAACACCGGCGGTTTTGTGGGCGCGCGCAATTTCAACGACACGGTGTTCAAAACCAATCTGGAAGCCGCGCAAGCCATTGCGCGCCAGCTCAGGCTGCGCAATCTGGGCGGCATCATCGTGCTCGATTTCATCGACATGGCGCTGCCCGAGCACCAGCAGGCCGTTCTTGCCGAGCTGCGAAAGCAGCTTGCGCGCGATCGCGTGAAGACCATGGTGGGCACTTTCTCGCCGCTCGGACTGGTGGAAATGACACGCAAGCGCACGCGCGAATCGCTGGCGCAAATGCTGTGCAAGCCGTGCCCGCAGTGCCAGGGCGCGGGGCGCGTGCGCACGCCGCTGACTGTTGCCAACGACATCCTGCGCGAAATCCTGCGCGAGGCGCGGCAATTCAACCCGCGCGAATTCCGCGTGGTGGCCACGCCCGAGGTGATTGAAATCCTGATCGACGAGGAAAGTCAGTACCTGGCGGCGCTGTCGGACTTTATTGGCAAGCCCATCGCGCTGCAAGCCGAAAACACGCTGGGGCCGGATCAGTACGACATCGTGCTGACCTGAAGAGCGCGAAAGCGCCTGTTCGCTGTTTTTTGGAAAGCCGCGCAAGCCTCCGCGTGCGCCCCAACCCCGGGCCTCAGGGCTGGCGCGGTGGCGCTGGCGGCGCGCCGCTGCCACTGCCAGGGCCGCCTTCGCCCTGCAAGCGCGCGTACACGCCGCCAGCGGCCATCAGATCGGCATGCGTGCCTTGCTCGGCGATGTGGCCGCGCTCCATCACCACGATGCGGTCGGCGTGCTCGATGGTCGAGAGGCGGTGCGCAATCACCAGCGTGGTGCGCCCCCGCATCACGCGCGCCAACGCCTGTTGCACGAGGCGCTCGCTCTCGGTATCCAGCGCGCTGGTGGCCTCGTCCAGCAGCAAAATGGGCGCGTTCTTGTACAGCGCGCGGGCAATCGCCAGCCGCTGGCGCTGCCCGCCTGAAAGCTGCGTGGCGTTGTGCCCGAGCAAGGTGTCGATGCCCTGCGGCAAGGCATCGACATGCGCGGCCAGGTTGGCGTCTTGCAGGCATTGCCGCACGCGCGCGCGGTCTGCGGCTGGCGCGCCCAGCGCCACGTTGGCGGCCACGCTGTCGTTGAGCATGACCACGTCCTGGCTGACCATGGCAAACTGCTGGCGCAGCGCCTGCAAGGGCCACTGCGCCACGTCGATGCCATCGATGAGCACCTGGCCGGATTGGGCGCGCACAAAGCGCGGCAGCAGGTTGACCAGCGTGGTCTTGCCCGCGCCCGACTGGCCCACCAGCGCCACGGTTTGCCCGGCGGGAATGTGCAGGCTCACGCCGTCCAGCGCGTGATCGCCACTGCTGCTGCCACCGCCGCCGCTGCCGTCATTGCGGTAGCGCACGGTCACCTCTTGCAATTGAATCTCGCCGCGCGCGCGCGCGGGCAAATCGTCCCGCGCGGCGGCAGCGTCCGGCTCTGGCTGGCTTTGCTGGAGCAGCTCCACGCCGCGCTCCAGCGCGGCCAGTCCGCGCGTGATGGGGTTGACCACATCGGCCAGCCGCCGGATGGGCGAGATGAGCATCAGCATCGCGCCAATAAAAGCCACAAAACCGCCCACGGTCACCATGCGCTCGTTGCCCGCCTGGCCCTGCGAGAGCGCCATGGCAATCACCACCGACAGCGCAATGGCGGAAACCAGTTGCGTCAGCGGCATGGTGGCCGCCGACGCGCGCGTGGCCTTGAGTGCCAGGCCACGCAAATCAGCGCTCAGGCTGGCAAAACGCCCGGCCTGCGCGGCCTGCACATCGTGCAGGCGGATCATGCGCTGCGCCAGCACGTTTTCCTCGACCACGTAGGCCAGCGCGTCGGTGGCGCGCTGGCTCTGGCGCGTAACGTGGTAAAGACGCCGCGACATGGTCTTGAGAATCCAGGCCACCGCGGGTACCAGCGCCAGCACAATCAGCGTGAGCGACCAGTTCAGGTACAGCAGATAGCACAGCAGCGCCAGCACCGTGAAACTGTCGCGCACCAGGCTCAGCAAAGCCTGCACCAGTTGGGACGAACCGCTTTGCACCTCGTAGACAATGGTGTTGGCCAACTGGCTGGCCGACTGCTCGGCAAACAGCGGCCAGTCGGCGCTGAGCAGGCGCGCGAAAAGCTGGCGACGCAGTGTCACCATGCCCTCGTTGGCAATGCGCGCAAGCGCGTACTGGCTGGCGAAATGCGCCACGCCGCGAATGGCGAACAAGCCCACAATGGCAACTGGCGCCATCCAGATCGCCAGACTGCCCTGCGTGAACCCCTCGTCCAGCAAGGGCTTGAGCAGCGCGGGAATGGCTGGCTCTGACAAGGCGCTGACGATGGTCGCGCCAATCGCCATGGCCCAGGCGCCGCGGTAGCACCCAAAGTAAATCCACAAGCGGGCAACGCGCGCGCGCAGCCCCGGTAGCGTGGCATCGGATGGTTTTTGGGAAGTGCTGCTCTCGGTCATGAAAACTTTGTCTGCCGCGCGATTTTAAGAACCTGCGCCGCAGCTTCTGGAAAACTGCGCCTGGGTGCCAGCGCAATGCGCGGCCCGCTTGCCATGTGGGCGTTCTGGATTGCGCCCTGCGCGCGCCCGGCTGGCAACAAAAAGCCACTGCGGGGAGTGGCTTTTGGCGTTTGCCTGCCAATGGCGGGTTTTCAGTTGGCCGCTGCCCGCCTGCGGCGCGCTGTCGCGGCGGCGGCCAGTGCCCAAACGCCCAAACCCATCAGCCCATAACCCCAGGGGCCAAGCATCGGGACGGCGCTGGCGGCCAGCGGGGCCAGTAAAACGGTCACGGCGGCGCTGGCCGTGCAAGTCGGCCCGGTTTTGGCGGAGCCGCTCCAGCAAGCAGCGCCCGCGGCAGTGGTGGTGGCCGTCGCATTGGTGTTGGCCAGCGTGCCGGGTGCGCTGACAGCGCCCACCGTGGCGGTCACGGTATAGACCAGACTGGCATTTGCGGGCAGGGTGATGCCGCTGTGGTTTAGCGGCATGCTGCCACTGGCAGGGCAAGCCGCGCAAGTCCAGGTGCCATGGATCAAGCCCGCGGGCAAACTGTCTTGTACCGTGATGCCGGTGATGGCTCCGGAGCTTTCGTTTTTCAGCGTAATGTCGTATTTGACGGTATCGCCCGGAAAGAACGGGCCGGTGCCGCTTACTGTTTTGCTCAGACTCATCAGATAGCCTGTGGCAACAACAGTCGCGCTGGCGGCGCTGGCTTTGCAAGGCGGCGCGCTTGATGCCTGGCCGCTCCAGCAGGCCAAAGCGCCAGCAGCAGCCATGGTCGCCGTGGCCTGTGTATTGGTCAGCGTGCCCGAGGCGGTCGGGGCCACGGTTGCGGTCACTGTATAGACCAGACTGGTGTTTACGGGCAAGGTGATGTTGCTGTGATTCAGGTTGCCGCTGACAGAACCCGCAGGGCAACTGGCGCCGCCACTGCAAGTCCATGCGCCATGGATCAGGCCCGCGGGCAAGGCGTCGGTCACGCTCGCGCCCGTCACTTCCGTGGCGCCCGCATTGCTCAGCGTGACGGTGTAGGTCACGGTATCGCCCGGCGCAACCGGAGAGGCGATGGGCGTTTTGCTCAGGCTTATCAGATAGCCTGTCTCAACATCCACATCGGCGCTGGCCGTGCAGGTCGAGGTGGTCGATGCAGAAAAGCCGTTCCAGCACTTGCCATTGCCCGCGTCAGCCGTGGCCGTGTTGGACAGCGTTGTGCCCGGGACGGTTGTCGGAGCCACGGTTGCGCTCACCTCGTAAACCAGCGTGGAATTTACGGGCAGACTGGTGCCGGTTGTGGGCAGTGGCATGCTGCCACTGGCGCCAGCAGGGCAACTGGCGCCGGTACCTGTGCAAGTCCATGTGCCGTTTATCAGCCCTGTGGGCAAGGTGTCAGCCACCGTCACGCCCGTCAAAAGCCCGGTGCTTTCGTTGCGCAGCGTGATGGTGTAGCTCACGGCATCACCCGGCTTGGCGGCGGCGCTGCTGGCTGTTTTGCTGACGCTCATCAGATAACCGGTGTCAACAACCACATTGCTGGCGGCGCTGGCCGTGCAAGGCAGCGCGGACGCGGCAGAGCCGCTCCAGCAAGCAACGCCAGCGGCGGTGCTGGTGGCTGTGGCCTGCGTATTGGGCAGCGCGCCTGGTGGGGTTGTCGCATCCACGGTGGCGCTGACTGTGTAAATCAGACTGCCACCTGCGGGCAGGCCAATGCCGGTTGCGGCCAATGGCATGACTCCGGCGCCAGCCGGGCAAGCCGCGCCGTTACCCACGCAACTCCATGCGCCGTTGATCAAGCCCGCAGGCAGGGCGTCGTTCACGCTCGCGCCCGTCACGGCCGTAGAGCCAGCGTTGCTCAGCGTAATGGTGTAGGTGACGGTATCGCCCGGCTGGGCGGTGGCGGGGCTGGCCGTTTTGCTCAGGCTCAGGTAGCCTGCGGCAACATCAATGCTGGCGCTGGCTGTGCAAGGCAGATTGGATGCGGCAGAACCGTCCCAGCACTTGCCAGTGCCCGGACTGACCACGCTGGACGTGGCCGTATTGGTTCGCGTGACCGGGGCCAGGGCACTCACTGCATCCACGGTTGCGCTTACTGTGTAAATCAGGCGGCCATGCGCGGGCAGGGTAAAGCCGGTTTGGCCCAACGGCATGTTGCCGCTGGGGGCGGGGCAGGCGGCAGGGCTGCCCGCTGGCGCTTTGCAAGTCCATGTGCCGTTGCTCAAGCCCGCGGGCAAAACGTCCTCCACAGCCGCGTGCAGCACGGCCAAGGAACCCGCGTTGTCCAACGCAATGTCGTAACTGACGGTATCGCCCGACGAGAACGGGCCAGAACCATTGGCCGTTTTGCGCAGACTTTGGTAGCGCCCCGTGGAAACAGAGGCCGATGCCGTGCATGAATCGCTGCCATCGGCATTGCGGCACACCTCTGCGGCAGCAACACCCGATGGCGGGGTCAGC